>JBDKVB010000160.1 GCA_039679385.1 Armatimonadia bacterium
AACGTGCGTCCCGCACCGGGTGTGGCGCCGTGGACCGACAACCTCAGTCATGGCGAACTGGTCCGGGAGCGCAACGACGAGAGGATGCCGGTAAATCCGCAGCACCTGTGCATGGTCTTCCAGGGCACGCTGGAGTCGGAGAAGGCCGGCAAGGGCTACGGGCAGTTTCCCTGGCGGCTGGGACTCCTGACGCCTGCGGCGAAGGACCGTTAGGCGCGACCGCCTCCTGCCGACTGGGCCAGACTCGGGAGACCTTGGGCCACGCTCGCAGCGCTGCGGGCACTGCTGTTCTCTCCTCGACGCCCGGGTGCAGTTG
Organism: Armatimonadia bacterium; assembly: GCA_039679385.1. Classification (NCBI taxonomy): domain Bacteria; kingdom Bacillati; phylum Armatimonadota; class Armatimonadia; species Armatimonadia bacterium. The sequence continues at coordinate 317 of JBDKVB010000160.1, forward strand.
GATGGCCCTTGGCTGTCCGATGTGGGTCCAGCGGGAGGGGTGGGCTTTGCAGGCGTTGTAGTAGCCAACGAAGTGCAGGGCTTTGTCGTCGAGATCTGCCAGGTTCCCGAAGCTGCCGCCTTTGAGCATGCGCTGCTGCGGGGAAACAAGACCGGGGTCGTCCGGGCCGCGGTTCGTCTGCCAGCCCGGCTAAGCCGCTCTGGGCAAAGCGTCCCCGCCAGCGCACGACGGTGGCTCGGCCGCAGTGCAGGTGGGCGGCGATGAGGGCATTGCTCAACCCCTCGGCGGCAAACATGAGGATGCGGCTGCGCAGCACCTTCTGCGGCGCCGTCTGCTGATGCACGGTCTTCTCAAGGTGGCCACGATCTGTCTCGGACAGGAGGATGAGGACAGCACGTGGGCCCGGCATGCTCCACTCTCTGGGATTGGTGCAAGGCCGATTCCGCGTCGCTTCTCGGATCCTCTGTTATCCGTCTCGCTATCCTAGTGACAGGACACTAGATCGGGGGCGAAGTCGATGAAGCGTCTGGACGCGACGGTGCTTGAGGCGATCGCAGAGGTGATCTGCGGGTCGGGCGAAGGGGGAAGCGGCGGGTACGCATCGCCGGGCCCGTACCGAACCAAGTCAGAGATACAGGCCTTCTTCGAACGTGCGGAAGTCAGCCCTCAGGGCATATCATCGACTCGGAAGTGGTTCACCCTCGAGGCGCTGCAATCCATCAATGGCACCGACCGTCTCCGAAGTGTAATACTACGGCTCGCGTCTCCCAAGGAGTACCGGGGGGATGCCGAGATGACAGCGGCGGTGTCCGAGCATCTGAATCGCATCCTGCAGGTGGAAGGCCTGGAGACTGCACTGGTGGGTGTCAACCCAACGCTCAGGGAGAGGGCAGCGACAGCCGCCCCACCCAAGCCGAAGATCAAGCAGATCGAACCCGCCCCTGACTTCGAACGGTTTGTGACGGACAGCAGCCTCGCCGACATACTTTCGTTCCGATGGGATGAAGCTCAGAGATGCGTCCAGGGCGGTGCTCATCTATCAGCCATCGTGATGATGGGGAGCGTTCTCGAAGGAGCTCTACTGCACAAGGCCGAGCAGGACCCGGCCACAGCGGGCCGGGCCAACTGCAGCCCGAAGGACCGGACGGGCAAGACCAGGTCCATCAGTGAATGGGGGCTGTCGAAGCTCATCGAGGTGGCTCACGAAGTCGGCTGGCTCCAGGGCGACGTGAAGCGGTTTAGCCACGCTCTGCGTGAGTCCCGCAACATGGTCCATCCCTACGTCCAGAGGCTGGAGACCGACCGTCCCGACCAAGACACCTGCTCGATCTGCTGGCAGGTCGTCAGGGCCGCGATCGCCGATCTCATGGGAGCAGACTGAGTGACCCCAAGGAATGGAAACGCCTTGCCGAGGTGGACTTCCCTATCGCCGCCTTCCCCTGCATGCCGCGTGACAGCCGGCCGATGCGACGATCCGACGGGAGCTCCAGGCGAAGGCGCAACTCCTCGGCGAGAGTGCCGTCCCAGTTGGGGTGCATACCGGCGCCGAAGGCCATCAGGTCGGACATCGTCATCCACTCCGGGAGACTGATGCGCTCGGGGACGTAGGAGACGAGGAGCTTCATCGCCACGTCCTCCTTGAGGGGGTCCAACCCCAGGACTGACAGGTGGCCGGAGCTGGGTGAGAGCAGGCCCATGAGCATTTCGATGGTCGTGGTCTTGCCGGCGCCATTGCGGCCCAGGTAGCCGTAGACACTGCCTACTGGAACGCGGAGGTCCACTCCCTGGACGGCGAGGGTTCGTCCGAAGCGCCGTGTGAGACCGTCTGTCTTGATGGCGAGATCAGCCATGACGGGTTCCCCCCTACTCCCTTCGTCTCGCTTCAGTCGGCCGACATCCCTACCTCACAGAGTGGGCTGAAGCTCCCTCCGCTCCGAGCGCGGCGTCACGGAGACTCACGATCGACCTCTTCCCTGCCGATGACGCCGGCTGCCTCGGCTTCCGCGATCAGCTCTGCTGCCAGGGCTCGGAGCTCGGACCAGTCGAGACCGATACTGCGACCCAGCGCGATGGCCGCTCGCCAGCGTCCACGGAGCAGCTCCAGGCCCTGGGCGTCCGCAACCTCCAACGCCTTCTCAGCGACGAAGGTGCCGCTGCCCTGTCGAGAGGATAGGAGACCCTCGGCCTGCAGATCCCGGTAGACGCGAGCCACAGTGTTGGGGTTGACCCGAAGCTGCGCGGCCAGCTCACGCACCGTCGGCACTTGGTCGCCGGGGCGCAGGACGCCTGTGGCGATGCCCAGGCGCATCTGCTCTGCAAGCTGCAGATACAGGGGTGTGCCCGAACTGGAGTCGAGTGAAAGGTACATTGTATTAGTACATTAATACACTTGACCTGGCGTGTCAAGGCTCTTTCCACGCCTGTGCCGGCGAAGGGTAGTCCTCTCAACGCTTCCAACAGAAGGGAAAGAGCCGGTAGAGCGGGAAAGGCTCGGGCAGTCAGACTGCACGCCCTTGCCTGAGGTAGATCTGCGAGAGGCGACGCAGGACAACCGGCCGCGGACGAAAGCGGCCCCTCAACCACTTGGTACAGGGAGCTCCTATGCGAGGCATTCTCTTCGAGGCGCCACGCCGCATCAGACTGGTGGAAGATGTGGCGGTGCCCGTTCCGGCCGATGGCGAAGTACTGGTCCACTGCACTCATGTGGGACTCTGCGGCAGCAATGTGCCCCAGTACACTGCTGAAGGACGCTGGGCCAAGAGCACCTGGCCGGGGCCCGTCGGCTGGTCCGGACACGAGAACGTCGGTTTCATCGTGCAGTCACGCCTGCCTGGTTGGCCCGAGGGCACGCCCGTCCTCGCCCAGTCAAGGGACCACCACGGCTATGTCGAGTCCATCGTCGCGCAGCGGCAGTCGCTGGCCCGACTACCGGAGGAGGCGTCTGACCTGGCGCCCTATATCGTGGCCCAGCCTCTGGCGACGGTGCTGCGGGCTCTGTCAAAGACGGAGCCGGTGATCAATGAGCGCTGCGCCGTGGTCGGCCAGGGGCCGATCGGGCTGCTGTTCACCTGGATGCTGCGACGATCGGGCGCTCGGCAGGTTATCGCCCTCGACAAGGTTGGCTGGCGTCTGGACTGGAGCCGGCGACTGGGAGCCTCAGCCGTGGTGGACACCTCGCAACAGGACGCGGTCGATGCCGTGCGGGGGCTGACGGACGGAGGGATGGTCGACTTCGCCATCGAGGCCGCCGACACTCCCGAAGCGCTCACTACCGCAGCCTACCTACTCCGGCGCGAAGGGCGGCTGTGTCCCTTCGGTGTGCCGCGCTACGAGACTCAGGAGTTCCCGTGGCTACATGCACTTCACAACGAACTGCGGGTAGTCACCTCACACGGTTCAGGCTGCATGCAGTTCTTCCAGACCGCTGTGGACCTGATCGCGGCCGAGGGCGCAGAGGTGACGCAGATCGTGACGCCACGCCTGCCGTGGGATCAGGCCGCGGAAGCCTTCGCGATGTACGCAGACCCAGCGAGTCATGTGGGATCGCTGAAGGTGGTACTTGAGCTCTAGCTAGTGAAGGGCCTCGACGGGCACCGCTCGGCCGTGCAAGGACAGCCTGCGGGGTCTGCTCCGCGGCGTCGCTGCGCTGAGGGAGGAAGTGCAAAGCATGCGGCACCAGTCGGGATACCCGGAGTTCAGTATGCTGCAGGCCCAACTGGAGCATTGGGCCCGGAACCACGCACGGACCATGCAGCTTGAGACGCTCGGGGAGTCTGCCGAGCGGCGGCCAATCCTCGCGGCTATCCTGACCGATCCCGATGCCCCCGACGAGACCAAGGAGCACGTGCTGCTGACCGCCCAGCATTCGGGCCTTGAGCGCAGCGCTACCACGAGCCTGTTCTCCCTCATGGAGTGGCTCCTGTCCGGCGATGCGAGGGCCGCGGACATCCTGCGCCATAGCGTGGTCGTCATGATGCCGGTGGTGAATCCGGACGGGTACGTGCACGGCACCCATGCCAACACGGCCGGGTACGATCCGTATACCCGCTGGACGCTGGAGGGACCACAGGCCCCTGAGGCGATGCCCGAGGCGGTGGCCGTCCAGCAGATGATGGACAGGTACATGCCCGAGGTCCATGCTGACGCCCACGGACTGGACCTGAGCTTCCCGGGGTACCTTAGCCTGGAGAACTCGGGAGCCTCGTACTCCAACCTTGCGTTGCGGCCATACCACAGTGAGCTGACGGAGCAGATGGACGCTGCTGCACGCGACGAGGGTTTCCCCTCCGACCGACTGGAGCAGGACGCCGAGAGACTGGTGTGGGGGCCCGAGCTGGAGGCAATGGCCGCGAAGTGCTGGGTCGGGCGGCCCCGGGTCTACGCAGCGGTGTACTGCTATTGCCACTACCACTCCATGCTGGCCGCGTCAGAGGTGATGTGGGAGCGCAGCGGCTTCCTGCGGCACCGGCGGTTGCTGGAGCTTGCCGCCGAGGTCTGGCCGGGCGAGGTCTACCCGGGCTATCCGACGAGGGTGATAGGCACGAACATACTCCACGCCATCGTGGCGTATGGAACCAGTGCCCAGGCACGGCGCCGCAGCCGAGTGGAGCTATGGAACCGGCTGGACCAGATGACGCACGGCATGGTGAACCCGCAGACCGAGGGGCTTCTGCTTTACGTATGCGCCACCTCGCAAACCTCGGCCCGCGAGCTGTCCCGGGACCAGACTCTCGATGGGTTCCGCCGTTTGCTTGCTGGTAGCCCTCTGATCGAGGAAGGGCCCCTGTTGCCGCTCTTGGGTACCTTCCCGACGGGCGCAGGGCAGTGGGGTGCCGGACCAAACCTGCACCTGAGTTCGCTGCCCCACGGCCAGGCGGCCTCCCCTCTGCCGGAGCACGGGATTGCCTTCAGGCTACGGATCCCCTATGGGCAGGCGGCGCTGCAGGAGGTGCGGCTCAACGGCGCTCTGTCGCCGGTCTCCGAGACGGACGGGTACCTCGTCTACCGCGACCGAGGCTATACGTACTTGCAGATCAACGTCCCACCGGCACGTGCGGCGAAGGAGGACCTCTTCGTGGTCTCTTGCCGCTATGACCCGAAGGAGCGCCGCGAGCAGGGATGGACACCCACGATATGAGGACGAGGAGCATGAGACTCTCGCCTCCAGGCCGCCACAGGCCAGCGGGCAGAGCTGCCGACAATGGATAGCCTCGGCGAGACCACTGCAGCGCCTGACCGACCGGTATCCAGCGACGGGCCTCGAGGGCCGGTTGTCGCAGGCCTCCTCCTGCTATCGGTGGTGGCCGCCTATGCGCCCTCGCTCAGGCTAAGCTTCCGCGTCGACGATTACCCCTGGCTGGTTGTCGCCCGGCTGTGGGCCAGTGCCCCTCAGGTCTGGCGTGCGGTGATTGTGAGCGAGAACGGCTGCACGCCCCTTTTTGACCTCGTCTTCCTGACGCTCTACCACCTCGGGGGCACCACGAACGCCGTGCCCTATCACTGCTACCTGCTGCTGACACACTTCCTTGCCTCGCTAGCGGTGTTCTGGCTGGGTGCCACGCTGTTCAGCCGACGAGCCGCACTCCTGGGCGCTGTGGGGTTCGCCCTGTTCTGGGGCAACCACCAGACCGTCACCTGGATCGCCGTCGGTTACCGTCCCCTGTGCAGCTTTCTCGTGATCTGCGCCGTCGTCTTGTTTCTGCGCTTCCGGCGTGAGAGCCGTCGCAGCTTCCTCGGCTGGGCGTCCGTGCTGAGTCTCCTCGCGATGTTCAGCAAGGAAGATGGCCTCGCAGTGATCCCCCTGCTGTTTCTCGCAGACGTCCTCGTCCTGCGCCGTTGGCCCTTGCGAGAGCGCAACTGGGTCGCCTACCTGCCTCTGCTCGCCGTGTGCCTGGTCTACGGCCTGCTCCAGCCGGTGACTCGTGAGACAGGAGGCACCCTTTCAGGGCTCCAAGAGGGCTTCTACTGGTTCGGCCCACACATGGTCCGCAACCTGCTGGATATCGTGCCGCAGCTTCTCGTGCCCGACATCTCCCGTGGCGGCTTCCGCGCAGTCTTGCACAGCGCCTTGCCGGGCGGCCTCGCGGATCTGGCAGGGCCTGTCGGACTTCTCGCGCGCATCGTCTTCACGCTCGCGGCCCTCGGACTGCTGATACGCGGCCGCGGTCCCGTGCGCCACCTCGTCGCCTGGATGTACGTTGCCTTCTTGCCCTTCGTCGCCTTCACCTATGAGTACGCCGTCTCAGCGCGCTACCGGTATCTGCCGGCCGTCGGCTTGATGCTGCTTCTCGGCTACGGTATCTGCTCGTTGAGCACTCGACTGGCCCGGCGGCCGGGTCAGAGGTCCGTGCTGTGGGCGCTGACCGGGTTCGCGCTTCTTGCGAATCTCGGTCTCCTGTGGCGTCTCGAGAGCAGACTGTACCGGGATGCGCAGATGCGCCAGGCGGTCCTTGGCGAACTGCAACGAGTGCTTCCTGAGGTCCCGCCGCGCACGGTATTCCGCTTCGAGGGTCTGCCGAAGAACGTGGAGGATGCCGTGATGGCGGTGAGCGTGCTGTACGACGTGCCCACCTGGGGGCTACGACCTCGCGACGCCGGGGATGCCACCTGCGTCGTCCACTTCGAGGGGCTACGCATAGCGGGTGTGCAGAGGATCCCCCGACCTCAACCGCCTGCGCCTCCTTTCCCCGCCGCGCAACACTGGTGGGAGGATGGCTGAGACCTCAGCCCGAACCCAGTCTCTGCCCTGACCTGAATGCTCTGGTCTGCCGGCAAGAACCGAGGACGAGGCGAACCCGTCAGGGTGCACACCCGGCACGCTCACTGGTGCGCCGATCACGGCCCTGGACTCGGGCAGCAGATCGCGGCGGCCCTTCGAGGGGCCGCCGCGATTGTGTGTAGCCAAGGCCCTGGAGCTGATCTGGGCTACTTGCCCTTTCCCTGGTCGTGGGGGACCTTCACGGTGCCCGAGGCGGTGGACTGGTTACCGGAAGCGTCGGTGACCACGACGCTGAGGGAGTACTCGCGGCCGGGACTGGGTCCAGCACGCTCAGCGCGGAGCCAGACCTCCCAGACGCCACCGCTCTTGACCACAGTCCAGTCGGGAACGGTGTTGCCGTCGCCGAGGCCGTTGATGGGCTCATTGCTGGTGACGTTGATATCCACCACCGGCGCGGCGTCGCAGATGTCGTAGACGGAGAGGGTCGCGCACAGAACCATCTTGTGATTGACCGGCCACAGGGTGTCCTTGAGCAGCTTCCAGGTGAGCTCCGGCGGCGTGGTGTCGACGACCTTGACCTTGAAGGTGTCACGGGCGACGTTGCCGGAGTCGTCGGTAGCCGTGCAGTTCACTGTGGTGGTTCCGAGCGGGAAGACCGTTCCGGAAGCCGGCGTGCAGGCCACGTCGACGGAGGTGTCACAGATGTCGGTGGCCGAGCAGGAGAAGGTCACCTTCGTGCCATTCCGGGTGGCCTGTTCCACCGTGATGTCCTTGGGAACCGTCAGGACGGGTGGCGTGGTGTCCTGCACGAGTATCTGGACGGTGTCGGTGTCGGTCTGCCCGGCAAGGTCGGTCACTGTTAGCAGTATGTTGTGCAGGCCCAGGGGCAGGGTGACCTTGAGGGTCTTGCCATAGCCGAGGACAGTGGTCCCTTCCTTCCACTGGTAAGTGATCGAGGGCTGTCCTACACAGACCACGCTAAGCGTCGAGACCTGGATGTCGACGGCCCAGTTCGCATCCACAACGACGTACACGTAGTTGCTCAGCAGCCATGCCGGGTTGAGGTTGAAGACGGAGAGGGTCGTCTCGCCACTGCTGCTGCCTTTGGTGAGGATGCCAAGGTAGTGCCACTGCCCCGGTGAGTGGGCGTCCCAGAAGTACACCGCGTCATCCTCGTCAGGGTCGACGTCCCAGGCCTGGATAGACAGCGTAGCCTTGAGGGGCGTCACACCCGCCGGAAGGTTGGCGTGTTGCCACTGGATGTCGTCGTAGGTCCAGCCCGAGTTCACATTCACTACGTTCTGCCAAGGCATGACCTGGCCCGCGGTGCCGGCAGTCGAGGACGATCCATCAAAGGTCACTTCGGTACCGGCGGAGGTGGCCTGCTCGACGGTCTGGTCTGGCCCGGCCTTCGCGTCGGGTGGATCGGGTACGTACAGATCGAGGTTGTCGACCACGATGTGGTGGCCTACCCCGTTGTCACCGGAGGCGTGGTCTGTTCCGGTGTTGGCGTCGGGGATTATCCTGAGGGTGTCGTAGTACCCCATGCCGAAGGTCATGTCGCCGCCGAAGTAGCTTGTCAGGCGGTAGGCGTAGGAGACCAGGCTGCTGTTCCGGTAGCCGGCGAACCACACGTATTGGCCGTCGTTCCAGGCGGCGCCAACACGGGCCCCGACCACGGCGAAGGGGCGACCATTCATGGTCATGGTGGCTTCGTAGGGGCCAGAGATACCGACGTGGCCTTGAATGGTGTTGTAGTAGCCATTGGGCGGCGCGAGGTAGTTTTTGGTGATCCAGTCCGTACTGGACCAGTTGAAGCCGGCGTAGGGACTGGGGACCACGCCCCAGCTCTCGTATCCCGGGTACAGGCTCTCAAAGTCGATGATCACGGCCTGACTTGTGCTCGCCAGGAGCAAGAGTAGAACCACGATCAGAAGCGTCTTTGCACGCCCCATCGCCAACTCCTCCTCGGACGCATTCGGCCCCATGGTCTGCATCTACA
>JBDKVB010000161.1 GCA_039679385.1 Armatimonadia bacterium
GAGGAAGACCTGCTCGTGGCCGACTTCGAGGGCGCGGACTACGGCGACTGGAAGACCGAGGGGACCGCCTTTGGTCCAGGTCCGGCCCGTGGCACCTTGCCCAACCAGATGCCCGTGACCGGCTTCCGCGGCAAGGGCCTCGTGAACAGCTACTGGGGCGGCGATGGGTCTACCGGAACCCTCACCAGCCCGCCCCTCAGGATTCAGCGCCCGTGGATCAGCTTCCTCATCGGCGGCGGCCTGTACCCCGGTGAGACCTGCATCAACCTCCTGGTCGACGGCCGGGTGGTCCGCACCGCCACCGGTCCCAACGACCGTCCGGGCGGTAGCGAGCGACTGGCCTGGCGCTCCTGGAACATAATGGACCTCCAGGGCAAGGAGGCCGTTATACAGATTGTAGATTCCCGTCGTGGCGGATGGGGCCATGTCAACATCGACCACATCCTCCAGACGTCTGCATCTCTTGAGGAGGTTCCTCGCACCATGCAGCTCACCCTGACCAAGCGCTACCTGAACCTTCCTGTGAAGACCGGCGCAGACAAACGGCGCGTGAGGCTTGAGGTCGCCGGGCGGACCGTGCGCGAGTTCGAGATCGAGTTGGCAGTCTCCGATCCCGACTTCTGGGTCTTCCTCGACGTGAGCGCCTTCAAGGGACAGCAGGCCGTGCTGCATCTTGGCCTGACCGACCAGGAGTTGGGTGCCCTGGAGCTCCTCAGCCAGGACGACACCCTTCGCGGGGCCGAGAACCTGTACCGCGAGAAGCTGCGGCCGCAGTTCCACTTCAGCACCCGGCGCGGCTGGAACAACGATCCCAACGGCCTCGTGTACTACAAGGGCGAATACCACCTCTTCTACCAGCACAACCCCTACGGTTGGGGTTGGGGGAACATGCACTGGGGCCATGCCGTAAGCCCCGACCTGGTTCACTGGGAGGAGCTTCCCATCGCCCTCTACCCGCGGGAGTTCGGCGACTGGGCCTTCTCCGGCAGTGCCGTCGTCGACCGGCAGAACACCGGTGGCTTCCAGACGGGGTCCGAGAAGGCCATCGTCGCCGCCTACACCAGCACCGGGCGCGGTCAGTGCATCGCCTACAGCAACGACTGCGGTCGCACCTTCACGGACTACAAGGGCAATCCCGTCGTCACCAACAAGGGCCGCGATCCGAAGGTCCTGTGGCACGAGCCGACCCACAGTTGGATCATGGCAGTCTACGACGAACAGGGCGAGTCGAAGGGCATCGCCTTCTACACCTCATCCGACCTCAAGACCTGGACCTTCGCCAGCCGCGTCGACGGGTACTACGAGTGCCCGGAGTTCTTCCCACTGGCGGTCGATGGCAACCCGGCCAACACCCCCTGGGTGCTCTATGCAGCCGATGGCGCCTACGCGCTGGGCGACTTCGACGGCAAGACCTTCACGATGCGGTCGGGCAAGCACCGCTTCAACTACGGCAACGGCTTCTACGCCTCCCAGACCTTCTCCGACCTCCCCGCCGAGGATGGTCGCCGCATCCAGATTGCCTGGGGACGCATGGCGTCGCCCGGCATGCCCTTCAACCAGATGATGGACTTCCCCGTCGAGCTAACGCTGCACACCACGCCCGAGGGTGTCCGCATGTTCGCGAACCCGGTAGCTGAGATCGCCGGGATCCACGGGCGCAAGCACGACTTCACCGGCCTCGAGTTGGCTGACGAGGAGAAGCCCTTGCCGGGTCTGCAGGGCGATCTGTTTCATGTCGATTTGCAGATCACCCTCGAGGAGTGCAAGCAAGTCGGGCTGCGGATCCGCGGCGTGCCCTTGGTCTACGACGTCCAGACCAGGGAGCTGAAGTGCGGCGATTGCACCGCCCACGCCGAACCGGTGGGTGACATGCTGCTGCTCGAGATCCTCGTCGACCGCACCTCCCTCGAGATCTTCGCCCAGGGAGGTTCCGTGTACATGCCGGTGGCGGTGATCCCTGCCGAGGACGCCCAGGGGATCAGTGTCACCGCGACCGGCGGCCGTGCAGTGTGCACCACGCTCGAAGTCTTCGAGCTCACCTCCATCTGGCCTGACCCTGCCGGGCTGTAGTCCCAGCGGCCTCGACAGCAGGCCTCTCAGCCTCTGTCGGCCCTGCGCCGCAAGCGAGAAGGGGGTGCCGCAAGATCACTCTTGCAGCACCCCCTCTGTGTGTTTGCTACCGAGCTTCGCGCCGCGACGCGCCTACTTCACCGTCTCGACGTAGATCTCCCCGTTGGAGTCGAAGCCGCCGTCGGTCCGCACTCGTGCGCGGAGTGTGTAGCGGCCGCCGGGAATCACCTGGGCTACATCAAAGCTGTAGGCGTTGTTCCGGTGTCGGGCGCCGGACGAACCGCTATGGTCATCGCGTCCTACCGGGGTTCCGTTGACTTCCATCGCGACGCCCTCGATGTCGAACCGATGGGTACCGTGCGTGAACATGAAGGTGACGCGATAGTCGCCCGGCTCCCTCACCGCTGAGGTGATGTCCCACTCCCGCTCGTGCCACTCTTCACCGGCATCTCCCGGCGTCCAGCGTGCCACTACCTGCGGCTCGGGTGTCAGGCGGCGGTAGTTCACCTGCATCTGGTCCAGGCGTTTGAGGTGCGTCACGAGGCGCTCGCGGAAGGACGCGTAGTCCTTCAGTTGCGACGGCGTCCAGCCGATCTCGGCCAGGGCACAGGCTCGCGGGAAGCCGAAGTACTCCACCTCCTCCGGCGTGTGCATGTACTCGGTCCACAGGTTCCCCTGGACACCCACAACATACTGGTGCTGAGCAGGGGAGAGCTGGGACGGCGTCGGCTCGTAGGAGTAGACCACGGACAGCGGCAGGTAGCCGCCGATGGCCTCGGGCTCGTCGGAGCCACGAGCCTGGGCATAGTCCAGGTAGCAGTGCGTGGTCGGCGTCATCACCACATCGTGGCCGGCGTTTGCGGCCGCAACTCCGCCGCCGATTCCCCGCCATGACATGACCGCGGCCCCCGAAGCCAGTCCTCCTTCGAGGATCTCGTCCCAGCCGATCAGCCGCCGGCCCTTCTCCGTCAGGAACTTGTCGATGCGGCGGATGAAGTAGCTCTGCAGTTCGTGCTCGTCCTTGAGACCCTCAGCCTTCATACGCGCCTGGCAGCGAGGGCATTCCTTCCAGCGTGCCTTCGGGGCCTCGTCGCCGCCGATGTGGATGAAGGTGCTCGGGAAGAGGTCCAGCACCTCGGTGAGTACGTCCTCGACGAACTGGAAGACCTCTTCCTTGCCGGCGCAGTAGATATCGTCCTCAATGCCCCAGCGCGTGCGAACCTCAAAGGGCCCGCCGGTGCAGGACAACTCCGGATAGGCCACCAGGGCGCCGAGGGCGTGACCCGGCATCTCGATCTCCGGCACGACCGTCACGTGACGTTCGGCCGCGTAGGCAACGATCTCCCGAACCTCCTCCTGCGTGTAGAAGAACGGGCCATAGGGCGTGCCGTCGCCTTCCTTGCGGTTCCCCTTGACCGGCGATTCCCTGCGCACCGAGCCGACCTCGGTCAGCCGCGGGTACTTCTTGATCTCGAGGCGCCAGCCCTGGTCCTCGGTGAGGTGCCAGTGCAGGACATTCATCTTGTGGAGGGCCAGCAGGTCGATGGTCTTCTTGACGAACTCCACCGGCATGTAATGGCGGCCCACGTCCAGCATCAGGCCGCGCCAGGCATAGCTGGGCTTGTCCACGATCCGCGACGCCGGAACCATCCACTCGGGCCCGGTCTGCTTGGTGTTCGCGAAGACCTCCGGCGGGAGGAGCTGTCGCAGGGTCTGTGTGCCGTAGAACAACCCCGCGGCGGTCTGGGCCTCAATCAGAACCCGCCGGGTGTCAACCTTCATCTGGTAGCCCTCGTCTCCGAGAGCCTCCTGCGTTCCGCCGGGCAGCATGACGACAGCCTTCGTCGGAAGGCGACGCATGCCCTGGATGCGCTTTATGGGCAGTTCGAACCCGGTGGCAGGACTGAGGACCGCCTGCAGGTACTGGGCGACGGTCTCCGAGCCCTCGATCTGTGGATGATAGGCGATGATGGTGTCCGGTCCGAAGACGAAGCCCCCGGGACCGATTGCGATCTGCTGAGGCTGCGGGATCACCGCAGGGCGTGGCAGCGGCACCTCGGCAGTCGTGAGAGTGCCTAGAGCTAGTCCGATCATGATTACCCCTCGAACAAATTCTTGCGGCATGACATACACTCCAGCGCACGGGCCGCTCCCCTGACACCCAGGAGTTCGCCCGGCGGCAAAGCGTGTTCTCAAGCGACTATCTTGCCCGTCTTCGCAAGATACGTCAAGGGCGACACGCCGTCGCCGGGGGCCTGTGAGCCCTGTTCTCAGACCACTCGAACCTGCACGAACTTGACACACACCGGCGCAGGCACGGTCACTTCGAGACCTGTCGCCTCGGGTAGGCCCGTCTGCGGGTCGAGAGTGAAGGTGACCAGGTTATCGGTATCCTGATTCGCACAGATCAGGAAGCGTCCATCGGGAGACAGTGCGAAACCGCGGGGAGTCTTCCCCCCGCTGGGTACGTGGCCGACGAGGCAGAGCGACCCCTTCGCCGGGTCGATAGAGTTGACGACGATGCTGTCGTGCCCACGGTTCGAACCATACAGAAAGCGACCAGCCGGGTCCAGGTGCAGATCGGCCGCCCAGCTTGTGCCCTCATACCCCTCTGGCAGACCCGGCACCGTCTGCAGATGGTCGAGCCGACCGGTCTCGGCGTCGTAGGCAAAGGCTATCAGGGTGCTGTCCAGTTCGTTGATCAGGTACGCGAACCGCTGCGATGGGTGGAACACGAAGTGCCGCGGACCTGCTCCGGCGTGAACCTCCACATAGGGCACTGCAGCGGGCGTTAGCGCCCCCGTGGCGGCGTTAAGTTCGTAGACCATCACTCGGTCGATCCCGAGGTCCGCCACGAACACGAACCGGTTCGCCGGATCGACGGTGATCGAGTGGGCGTGTGGTCCCTCCTGCCGGCGGGGATTAGCGCTGGAGCCCTGGTGGCGAACCACGCAGGCGGCTTCTCCCAGGCGACCGTCAGGTTCCCTGGGATACACAGCCGCGCTGCCGTCGCCGTAGTTGGCCGTCAGCACCCACTTCCCGGTGGCGTCGAGGGTGACATAGCAGGGAACGGTGCCCTGCGCCGGCTGGGTGTTGAGCAGCGACAGCGCGCCCGTGGTCGCATCGAAGGCGTAGGCAGCCACAACGGCGTTCTTGCCGACGTTACTGGGCGCGTAGAGGTAGCGAAGATCGGCGGACAGGGCCAGGTAGGTCGGGCTTGGGATACCGCCTGCGGTGGCCAGCAGCTCCAGCCCTCCGGTCTCCGGCTCCATCTCATAGACGTAGATGCCCTCACAGGGGTAGTTCTTCGTGTAGGTCCCGGCGAGGACCAGGGTCCGGCAGTCGGTGGATTGCGTCATGGTATCTGCAGCTCCTTGCTCCTGCGATTGGGTGGCTCTCCAAGACTACGCCCGCTCTTCCTCTCGGTCGGTCGGCAGCGGTACAGGCGGCGTCAGAGCAGAGATGGCTTCCCACTGCTCCTCCGACATCTCATAGTCTCCCGCAGCCAGCGACGGCTCCAGTTGCTCGAGATTCCGCGCGCCGATGATGGGCGCCGTGACGGCCGGGTTCGCCTTGACCCAGGCTACTGCCAGGGTAACCGGCGACACTCCTGCCTCCCGGCTATACTCCACGAACCGCTCCGCGAGCGCGTAGTGCTCCTCGTCGGCATACCGTACCGCATAGCGCTCGTTGGTCGCCAGACGCCCGGCGGCGTCTTTGGCTGTCCGGCTGTACTTGCCGGTGAGAAGCCCGCCGCCCAGGGGGCTGTAGGTGATGACGCCCAGATCCTCCGAGGCCGCCAGCGGCAGAATCTCGATCTCCGCCGTCCGCTTCGCCAGGTTGTACATCGGCTGCACCACGTGAAGCCCCGAAAGCCCCAGCGTCTCTGCACGTCCCAGTGCTCGCGCAATCTGCCCGGCGGTCCAGTTGCTGACTCCGGCGTAGAGTACCTTGCCCTGACGAATCAGGTCCTCCAGGGCACGCAAGGTCTCGTCCACCGGCGTTTCGGGGTCACTATGATGACAGAACAGAATATCGAGCCGGTCGGTGCCCAGCCGTCGCAACGAGTCCTCCACCGACATCATGATCGTCCGGCGTGCCAGTCCCGGGCCGACGCGACCATCGTCCATGGTGAAGCCGACCTTGGAGGTGATGACCAGCTCGTCGCGGCACCCCTTCATAAGGCGGCCGAGGATCTCCTCGGCGAGGCCGAAGGAGTAGATGTTGGCGCAATCGAAGAAGTTGATCCCCGCCTCACGACACCGGGCGAACATCGTCGCTGAAGTCTGATCGTCCGCGTCTCCGCCGAAGGACATCGTGCCGAAGCACAGCCGCGACACACGCACACCGGTCTTGCCCAGCCTTGTGTACTGCATTCCTCGTACCTCCTCACATCGCGCTCCCAGGCCCGCAACGACGACACTCCGACGCTGAGCCTGGGGGATCGCTCTGGGTCCCTATTTCCGCCTCCGCAACGTCGGTCCCTTCGCAGCGAGCCCCCAAGCAGTCACAGTCCGGCAGGTGTACTCGCGGGGTGGGGCGAAGCAGTTCCCGCGTCGCTTATCCGATACTGCTTCCTCTTGCCATCACCGACAACGCAGGTCCAACACTTCCTGGGAGAACACCATGCCACGACGTCTTGCCTTCATCGCCCCCTCTGAGTTGGGGATTGTCGACTACGACGAGCCCGAACTGGCCCCGGGCCAGGTTCGGATCCGCACCGAAATCGCCTCCGCCAAGCACGGCACGAACCTCGGCATGACCGAGGGCAGCACCTTGCGAGATGCCCACTTCGACCCGCAGTGGCACCTGTTCCGCGAGAACGAACCGGCGCCGGCCGGCGCAGCGCCTCAGCCTCGTGGTATGGCCGGATGCACCGGCGTCGGCGTCGTCACCGAAGTCGCCGACGGAGTGACGCGCTGGAAGCCGGGCGACCACGTCTTTGGCTACCTTGACGTCCGCGAGACGAATGTGCGCGACGAGAGCAAGCTCTGGGAGCTCGGGACCATCGACCCCGAGGTCGCCCTCTGCCTCGATCCTGCCTACGTGGCTTTCCACAGCGTGCGGGAGTCCGGAGTCCGCTTCGGCGACAGCGTCGCGGTCGTCGGCCTCGGCGCAATCGGCCTCCTTGCGGTTCGCATGGCCCGTCTCAGCGGTGCCGAGGCGGTCTTCGCCGTCGACCCTCTCGCAATCCGCCGTGAGGTCGCCCTCGGTCTTGGCGCCGATGAAGCCCTCGATCCGACCGCTTGTGACGCAGGCCTCGTCATCCACGAGCACACCGGAACTCAGGGCGTCGACGTCGCCATCGAGGCCGCCGGAAGCTACCACGCGCTGGATGCCGCGATTCGCTCCACCCGGGTCGGCGGCACCGTCTGCATGACCGGCTTCTACCAGGGCCCCGCGAATACCGTGTGGTTCGGACGCGAGGCCCATCACAACCGCCTCAACTTCGTCGTCCCTCATGGCTGCGGCTGGGCGAATCTGCCCCGTGACTACCCGCGCTGGGACGAGAACCGCGCCCACGAGGCCATGGTCAGCCTGATGCGCAAGGGCATCCTCACCGCGCCCGGCGTGATCCAACCCATCCTCAGTCTCGACGAAGCTCCGGAGGTCTGGAGCTGGGTTCGCCGCGAGCCCGAACGTGTGGTGAAGTTCGCCGTCCGGTTCTGAGGCCGCACCGGAGGCCCTGCATGGTGACGCGTTACCTCATCGCCGACGACATGACCGGTGCGCTCGAGGCCGGTGCTGCGTACCTCAAGGCCGGGCTTGGGGTCTGCGTCCCGAGTGGCCTCCGCACCGCCGAGTCCGTGCCCTGCCCCTGGCCGGCGGCGGTGATTGTGCTCTCCACGGAGACGCGCAACTGCGACCCCGAGGTGGCTGCTCAGCGCCTTCGACAGGCCCTGGCAATCATCACTCGCGGCGGCGGAACTCTCGCCTACAAGAAGATCGACTCGACCTTGCGCGGACCCCTGAGTGCCGAGTTGGGCGCAGTGCTCTCAGCCCGTCCGGACCTGCGGCTGCTTGTCACGCCGGCGAATCCCGCCGCAGGTCGCACGGTGGTTGACGGCGAGTTGCTGGTCAAGGGCTGGCCGGTCACCGAGACGCCCTTCGCGCATGAGATGCTGGCCCCGGTGACTGACTCCCGAGTGATGGCCGTGGCGGCCGTCGGGCATGAGCCCGTCTCCGGGTACCTCAGCCTGGCCATCGTCCGCGCCGGTCCCCGTGAGTGTGCGAAGCAGATGCGGGCCGCCTTCGACCGTGGCAAGCGCCTCCTCTTCGCCGATGCGGAGACGGAGGCCGACTTGGTGTGCCTGGTCGAGGCCACGCGCAGGATGCCCCAAGTCCTTCTCGTGGGCTCCGGGGGACTGGCACAGGCCCTGGCCCAGTCCACAGGCCGGACCGCCGTCGGTCCGCCCGAAGTGCAGGCGCCCCAGGGGCCCTGCCTCTTTCTCTGCGGGAGCCTCCACCCGGCGAATCTGGTTCAGTCAGAGATGCTCCGCGATGAGGCCGGCTTCGAGTGGGTCGAGGTCGATGCCGAGACCGCCTTGCGCGATCAGGAGGCCGGCGATAGCTACCGTGCGGAGATCGTGCGCCGGGCACTCGCTGCCCTCCGCGGGTCGGGGCTTGCTCTTGTGCAGTTACGGCTGAGGCGTGGCGCAAGCCTCCTGCCGGGCGAGGACCAGTCCGATGCCGCTCGGAAACTCCTGGACTTCCTGGGCGATGCCTTCGCGACGCTCGACCGTGACTGCCCCGTCCCGCGCTTGTTCGTGACCGGCGGTGAGACGGCCCGGGAGGTCTGCTCGCGACTGGGCGGTCAGTGGCTGCGCCTGTGTCGCGAGTTGGAGCCCGGCGTGGTGGGCGCTGAGCTGTCGACGCCGACCGGCACGCGACTACTCGCTGCCAAGCCCGGTGGTTTCGGCCATGCCCGGACGATGCTGCAGGCCTATCAGTGGCTCAGCGATCCACAGTCCTTCGAGCACCAGTAGAACCGAGGAATACTCCCATGAACAAGCCGGTACTCGCCGTGACGATGGGTGACCCGGCCGGAGTTGGCCCCGAGATCACGGTGAAGGCCCTCGCCGATCCGCTGCTGCGCGAGCGTGTCTGCCCACTCGTCGTCGGTGTGGCGCAGGTCCTAACGGACGCTTCCGCCCTACTGGGCAACCCGCTCCGAGTCGAGACAGTGGCCTCCCCTGAGGAGGCCCTTCGTGCTCCTGCCGACGTCCTATCAGTGCTTGAGCCACCGACCCTGGCACCCGGTGAGTACCCTCGGGCGCAGATCGATGCCCGCTGTGGGGAGGCGGCCTTCCGGTCTATCGAGCTCGCAATCCAGATAGCTCTCGCGGGACAGGTCGCCGCAGTCGTCACCAACCCTCTCCACAAGACCGCGCTCCAGTTGGCCGGTCACCACTACGCCGGTCACACCGAGATCTTCCGCGACCTCACCGGCGCCGCCAGCAGCGCGATGATGCTGGTCGCACAGGGCCTGCGGGTGGTCCACGTGACCACCCATTGCTCGCTTCACGAGGCGGCTGCACGTTGCCGGACCAAGCGTATCCTGCAGGTCACTCGTCTGGCGCATGAGGCCCTGCTTTCGCTGGGCATCGCCTCCCCGCGTCTGGGAATGGCGGCGCTGAACCCCCATGCCGGTGAGGCCGGACTCTTCGGCGACGAGGAACGCGAGCAGATCCTCCCCGCCGTCGAGGCGGCCCGCAAGGAAGGCCTCGACGTCTCCGATCCCTTGCCCGCAGACACCATCTTCTGCCTCGCCCTTGGCGGGAGGTTCGACGCCGTGATCGCCCAGTACCACGACCAGGGCCACATCCCGGTCAAGCTCCTGGGCTTCCACTACGACGACCGCACCGGGCAGTGGACTTCGGTCTCCGGGATCAACGTCACGCTGGGGCTTCCGATCCTGCGGGTGTCGGTGGACCACGGGACCGCCTTCGATCAGGCCTGGCGGGGACAGGCGAATCCGGAGAGCCTGCATGACGCCCTCGACTTCGCCTTGCAGATGACTACAGCGAGGGGACGGTAGGTACCCACACGGCTGAGCCCACGCTCATGTGGCGCGGTGCTCCGTTCCGTACGGAGATCAGAGGGCCGCTGGTGCCGTTGGGGCCCAGCAGTGCTCTGAGGGTGAGGTCGGCGTACCTCACCCCGTCTCGCGGTTGCTCGACTCCCCCTCGCCACTGCGTGGAGAGGGGGCAGGGGGTGAGGTGCACTTGCGGCTTTGACCCCACGCCTGTATGCCCGGACTCTGTCGGTAGACCCGCGACGAGGAGTGATCGCATGTCCAAAGAGACTGAGGACCTCCGCACCAGCCGTCGTGACTTCTTGCGTGTTGCCGGTCTGGGGGCGGCGGCAGCGACTGCCCTTCCTCTGGGCGCTACCGAGGCCGTCGCTCAGGAGACCGCGACCGTGGCCCCCAATATCCTTCTGGTGCTGTCCGACGACCACAGCGCTCCCCACGTGGGCTGCTATGGGAACCCGGATATCCGCACCCCGAATCTGGATCGCTTCGCGGCGCAGGGGATGCGCTTCGACCGCGCCTATGTGGCTTGCCCCCAGTGTGTGCCCTCGCGAGCGGCGATCATGTCGGGCCGTTCTCCCGTTGGTATCGCCATGACCCGCTTCTCCGCACCCTTGCCCAGGGAGGTCAAGGTCTTCCCGGAGCTGCTCAAGGCCGCGGGCTACTTCTCGGGCGTTGCAGGGCGAACCTATCACCTCGACGGCTCAGGGCGCGAGCCCGCTGAGACGAACAACACCTTTGAGAAGTACCACCTGCGCACCTTCGCCGATCGCCTGGACTATGTGAAGCAGGCCGGCGGCGGCCCGAACTGTCTCGCGCAGTTCAGCGAGTTCCTCGACCTTGCTCCCAAGAACCGTCCCTTCGTCCTGCAGCTCTGCTTCAACGATCCCCACCGGCCGCTGGACAAGAACGCGATCCCCGAGCCCCACGATCCGACGAAGCTGACCTTACCCGCGCACTACCCGGACACGAAGCTGGTCCGCGAGGACTTCGCTCGCTACTACGACGAGATCGCCCGCTTTGATTCAGACTTCGGCAAGGTGATGCAGGCCCTCGACG
>JBDKVB010000162.1 GCA_039679385.1 Armatimonadia bacterium
CATCGGCACCACTTTGAGCGGGTCGGGAGTTGCCCAGCAACTGTGGTTGACGGCGATCCGGTACTGGCCGACCGGTATGTTTATTGCGAAATTGCCGCTCGCATCGGTGTCGGTGTGGTAGAGACCGTTGCCAGTTGGGTCTGTTGCCGTCGAGGCATGGAACGCGAGATGGTTGGACTGTGTCGCATTCAAGAGCTTACCCGTGACCTGCGGCATGTCATCTCCCCTCCCTGGGATGCGGCGCATAGACGCTCGGATAGAAGCAGCAGCGACAGGCGTCGTCAACCACAATCCGGTCAGGCGCGGTTCCCAGCTCCCCCCTTCTGTCAGCCGGCGTATCAGTACATTGGCGCCGGACCCATCGCGGCGATGGTGGAGATCCACCGGTCGATCTGGAAGTCCCGGGCTGCAGCCGATGGAGTGGTCGGCGTTGCTGAGGCCGACAGCAGATCGAGTACCCCATCGAAGGAGCTCGACCAATGCAGGGTCGCAGTGGTTTGCCCGTTCCGCGAGATCGTGCCCGTGCCGGAGAAGTCCTCTGCCAAGGTGAAGGACCCCGTGGTGCCGTCCGGTGCAGTGAACTCCAGGTGGTCCCAGCGCTCGCCCGCGCCGGTCATCCTGATCTGGAGCACTACCCCATCGGCTCCCGTGTAGGTCCCGGTCGCGCCCTGTGAGAAGATCGGCCAGTAGGCCGCCCCCTCTATCGCGGTCAGCGGCACGCGGAGGTCCAGCTTCGAACCATCGGGGAAGCTCAGTACCAGATGGTCCTCACCCATGAAAGTACGATGGAACTCGAAGCTCATCGTGCGACCGTCAGCGAGTCTGGCGGTTCCCGTCCAGTCCTGCGGCGTGTCGGCAGAGCGGAAGCTGACGTGGGAGACGTAGTCCAGATGCGCACCGTCCCAGGTCGTCTCCCGCATCGTGACCCACAACTCCATACCGTCGTCGGACCAAGTCGCAGCGTCCCACTCGGTATGCATGGTGCGACCGTCCGGCCTCGTCTGCGTGCCCGACCCGGAGCCATCGGCGTGCCACAGGTAGTCATACGTCGTCCCGTCAGAGTTGGTACCCCAGTAGTGGTACCCTCCTGGCTCACCCGGTATCGGCTCCTCGTGGTACTCCAGCGGTCCTCCCTGCTGGGTCGCGATGTTCCGTGCCGGGCCCTTTGTCCTCTGCAGCGCCGCCGGCATCGCCGCTCGCGCTGCGTCCGTGTATACCACCCTATGGTGCAGAATGGCAAACCAGCTCTTGGTCGTCAGCAGTGAAGAGAGGTTGTGCTCACTCACCGTCTGCACGTCTGCTGCACGC
Source organism: Armatimonadia bacterium (assembly GCA_039679385.1). NCBI lineage: Bacteria > Bacillati > Armatimonadota > Armatimonadia > Armatimonadia bacterium. The sequence goes on from JBDKVB010000162.1 coordinate 1,309, forward strand.
GCTCGGTCGGCGGGAACTCCGCTACCCGAGCAACCGTTCAGGCACAGGGCAGCCAGGACTGCCGCCAGTGCCACTAGGATGCGGTGCGTCATACTGCGTCTGCCTCCTGAAGGCCCTACGTCCGTGGGCCGCCTATCTTTGGTCTACCAGCCCGCCACTCCCCCTAGAACCGCATCTCAAAGCCCACGCGTACCCTTCGCGGCCGGCCCGGGTACCCCTGCCAGTACTCGTACTGCTTGTCGGTCAGGTTCTCGACATCCACAAAGAGCATGTTCCGCGGGTCGAACTGCTTCTCCGCCCGCAGGTTCAGAAGGCCATAGGAACCCAGGCGCACGGTGTTGTCTCGATCGGCATACCGCTGCCCGGTATGGTTCCAGGTCAGGCCCACACGCAGGCCGCTCCGACCCAGGTAGTCGAGACGCGCCTTTCCGGCCAGACGAGGGATGTAGGGGACCTCGCATCCCTCGATCTCGTCATTCTCGCTGTTACTCAGCCGCCCCCAGATCCCCGCGCTCAGGCTCCGGCTCAGCCAGCTCTCCCACTCGACCTCGGCGCCGTAGAGGCTGCCCTTGCTCAGGAAGCTGCTGGCTCTGGCCGGACTCCACTGCGGGTCCTCGAGGTCAACGAGGTAGTTGTTCAGCGACCGGTAGAAGCCGGTCAACTGCAGCAGTGCCCCGTTTCGTGGCATGAGTTGGTACTGCAACTCGTAGCTCTGCTCGTATCCACCGTCAGCGAGATCCAGCGGCGACTCCAGTTCACGCGCCGACCATAGATCGACCGGCGCCAACTCGGCAGCATCGTCACGCAACAGTGGGCGCGTCAGCAGGACGAGGGTCTGGCCGCCGCCGAGGTCGCGACGCACCCAGGCCTTGGCCCGCCACACCGGTGAGGCTTCCTCGGCAACCGCTACTCGTCCGCCCACCATGGCCCGAGTCTTGTGGTCGAGCGTCAGCTCGCGCTCGAGGTAGAAGGTCGCCGAATCACGGTTCACCTCATCACGGTAGTCCTGCCAGTCGATGGTCGAGGTGGGATCGATCTTCCCCAAGACTCCCGACACACCGCGCTTCTCGCCGTAGTACGCCGCGCCTGCCACGAGGGAGTTCGCGCCGGAGCCCTGCCTGTCGAAGCGCAGCTCCGCCATCGGCCCCTCGGAGGAGAGCCTGATACCCCGCACAGGGTCCGTGTTGGTCAGCAGGCTTTGGGGGTTGTAGTCGTTCTCGGAATCGTCGCGGTACCCGAGCTTGAAGGTGAGGTCGCTACGCGAACTCAGGCTGCGACGACCCAGATAGCGGAAGTCGTAGCCGCCGAAGGCGCTCTCGTAGCCGGGCGTCTCGGGCTCTCCGGTGCTCAGCAGCCGACCCGGCTTGTCGCGGTCCTCATGGTCGACGCTCAGGTAAGCGACATCGGCCTTGCCGGCGCTGGTCTGCCGGCCCGCGATGCCCAGGAAGGTGGTGTGGTTCCAGTCGCTCTGGAGGCGGTCCCAGTCGTCGTTCTCGTGCTGCAGGGCCATGAAGTAGCTGTTCTGGCCGTTGTCGCCCCGCCCGTCCTTCTTCACCTTGCCCTGGAAGCTACCGAAAGCGGCATCGACCTCCGTGCGGGAGTACTCACGTCCCTCCACCATGGCCGCCGGCTGCTTGGTCAGCGCCGCGAACTGCTCGTACAGTGCATTGCGACCCTGGCCAAGCCGGCCGTAGACTTCGGCCAGTTCCAGGTGCGCCAGGGCGTAGTCGCGGTCCAGCTCCACAGCCCTTCGCAGCTCAGCCCAGGCACGCTCCGTGCGATTCTGCCTGAGGTACACGCGTGCGAGCGTGGTGTGCAGACGCGCCGAATCGTCACCGAGGCGCACAGCAAGCTCGGCCTCCCGGACAGCCTCCGGGTACTGATTGAGGTCCAGCTGCAACATCGCCAGGTTGGCATGAGGCAGAGCCCAGTCGGGTTGTGCCTCAATTGCCGCGCCAAACTCCCGGGCCGCACCGCTCAGATCCCCCTGGGATAAGAGGGCAGCGCCCAGGTTGTTGTGGGTCGCCGCCCGTGAGGCATCGAGGGCAATGGCCGCCTTCTGCTCCTCGACGGCAGCCGCGAGCTTGCCCTGCCTCGCATAGGTCACGCCGAGGCCAGTGCGTGCTGAGACCAGGTTCGGGCTGAGCGCCACCGCATGGCTGAAGGACTTCTGCGCCCCCGCCAGGTCGTTGGCCGCCAGGTAGGACATGCCCAGCGCACTCCAGGCGGCGCCAAACTCCGGGTCGAGCGTCACGGCAAGCTGAGCCTCGCGCAGGCCGCTCTCAAGGTCGCCCTGCGCGTTGCGGATATCGGAGGCGACCAGGTGAGCTGCCGCCGAGTTCGGCGAAGCCTGCAGAGCCACTTCGGACGCCTGGCGGGCCCGGCTCAAATCGCCGGCATAGAACTCGGCGGTCGCCAGGGCTTCGTTCGCCAGACCCGAAGCCGGCGCCAACTCCACTGCCCGTCGCGCCGAGGCCAGGGCTGCTTCCTTCTTGCCCTCGGCGAGCTGTACGCCGGAGAGATAAGCGTGAGCCTGGTAGGCCTGCGCAGACAGAGCGACGGCACGCTCGAAGGCCGCTTCGGCCTTCTGGGCATCCCCGCTCCGAACTGCTACCAGCCCGGCGGCAATCTGGGCCAGCGACTCGGTCGGAGCCATTGAGACGCCCCGCGCAGCCAGTGCAGCAGCCTGCTTGAGTGAGTCCTCCTGGAGCGAGGAGACCTGCGCCAGGGCAGCACCGATCACCGGCAGGGCGTCAGTCGGGGCAAGCGCCGCAGCAGCCTGGAAGGCGCCGGCAGCCTCGGCAGTCCGTCCCTGCAGGAGGAGGTTGTAGCCCAGGCGCGTCTGCGCTCGCGGAACAGCAGGGGTAGCCTGTGCCAGGGCGGTGTAGACGGCCTCGGCAGCGGACCAATCGCCGGCGTCCTCCAGGGCATCACCCAGGGCGAGTTGTGCCCGGAGATCGCCGGGGTTCGCCTGAGCCGCTTGCCGTGCCTGTGTCAGGGTCGCGTCAACCTGTGCCGCGGTGGCCGAGGGTGCATGGCGCATCTCCCATCCGAGGCCGACGTTGTCCAGGGATGCCTCCCACTGAAGGTACCCGGAGGGATCAACGCGCATCGGACGCGTCGGGGCCATGTCGGCAGCCGCGTGACTCTGCTGGTTCGCACCGACCGCCACACTCCCGAGGTCGTTGTAGAACCTGACCGTTCCCTCAAGCACGGTCACGGTGGTCACACCATCGGACCCTACCTCGACAAGGAACTTCGTGCCCGAGGCAGCAGCGATGGCGCCCTCGGTGCCGATCTCCAGTCTGGGCGCACCGAGAAGCCAGACGTACACCTTCCCGGCAATCGCCCACAGGCGGGTCAGACCTCGTGCAGCCGCCTGGGGCTTGGCCGCAGGAATGACGACGTGCGTGCGAGGCCCGAGCTTGACGCGCGCGCCATCAATGAGTATCGTCGCTTGTGCTTTCTGGAAGGTCTGGACATGGTCGCCGGAGGCCAAGGGGCACCGGCTGACCTGTACCCACGGACCCTTCCCGGCCCGCTGCACCTTTACAACACCGGTCACCTGCTCGAGCCTCGCCCGAGACGCCGGAGCGCACCAAACCGCCCCCGGCAGAAGGGCCAGTGCCAGGCCGCAGAGAACACCGCATCGTGCTACGTGGTCAAGACGCATGAGAATCACCCGTTACTGGGGCGCGCTCGTCGATGGTGGTGGCTCGGTCGGCAGGGCGAGCGTGAAGACTGATCCCTGACCGACCTTGCTCTCGACCCACACATCGCCCCCGTGAGCCTGCGCAATACGACGGACCGACGACAGCCCGATCCCCGTCCCCGGCACCTGAAGCCCCTCGGGCACGGCTCTTTCATACGGTTCGAAGACCCTGCCAATCTTCTCCGCAGGAATGCCGATACCTCCGTCGGCGACACGGACCAAACATACTGGTGGACCAGGAGCAATAGACACCAGAATTGTGCCACCCTCGGGCCAGTACTTGATGGCGTTGTCGAGAAGATTGCTCAGAGCACGTGCCAGGTATCGTGGATCGCCCGCGAGCCACACTCCCTCCGGCGGCGCCACCACTTCGACTCTATGAACCGGACTGCGAGCACCGTGTGCCACTGCCAAGTCCTTCGCCAGCGCGGCGACATCGAAATCGCTGCACTCCAGGACAAGCTCCCGGTGATGGTCGAGGGTAAGGAACTCGTCGATGTCGCCAAAGGCCATCTGCACCTGCTGCTGAATGCGCGCCAAGAGCTCCGGAGAGGGCGTCGTGCCACGCTGCTGCTGCATCCGGAGGACTTCGGCCAGGGCGCTGATGGCCGCCAGAGGTTGCTTCAGGTCATGCACCAGGGTGGAGGCCACACTGTCGCGTGCCTCAATCTGCCCCGTCAGACGCTTGACCTGGTCACTGGCCATGGCCAGACCCAGGAGCGCTGTTGCGACCGATGACACGGCGATCCCTTCCACCGTCACGGCGGCGTAGAGCCACACATCGTGCCGAATCAGCAACTGGGCGGCTACCACAACGGTCTCGGCCTCAACCAGCGCCACGATGAGGGCCCGCCAGATCCCCAGGAAGCGGAAGGCACAGGAGGCCAGCACAGCAGCGGCGAAGATCACCACCCAGGCCACCGGGGTGCTCACCGGTCTGATCCATCGGCGCTGCAGCAGTGTGTTGAGGGCGTTCGCATGGATCTCGACGCCGCTCATTGCGGCTTCAGCGGACTGATCCACCAGGGGGGTCGCCCGACGAACTGCGCTCCCCAGCAGCGCTGACCGCTTCCGGTCCTGCAAGGAACCGATCAGCACGATTCTGCCGCCAAAACGCTTCTTCAGTTCCTCAGGCTCGGCCCGCAGGACCTCGCTGAGCCCGTAGACTGGGAAGGTCCCCGTCGGCCCTGCCCAGTCGATGAGCATGGCGTAGTCACTGGTCGGCTGCTCCTGGCCCGACATCAGCGACGTCATCAAGCGTGTGCGCTCGTGCGCCCACACCGGCACCACCAGGTCGGCAACTCTCACGTGCGTGTCATCGATTGGCTCGGGAAGCTCCCAGGGCACCCCCACATAGGCGGAGTAGACGGCCGCCGACAGCGGTGGCACCTGCTCGCCCAGCATGACGAGATGCTCAGTCCCATTCCGAGGTGTCTCCGGCGGAGCCCCACACTGGACCAGGGATACTCCGCGTATGACGCCGTGCGGGTTGTAGAGGACCGGCGAGCCGATCAGGACATCGGTCGTCGGAAGGAAGCCCCTGGGAGGGGCCTCGAAGAAGAGTTTGTCGGGCGTCGACCCGGTGTCGGCAACAAGTACCGTGTCAGGTGGTTCGAGCAGGGCCGCAACCAGGGGACCATCGTGGGCACGACGCTCCGGCAAGCCCACCGGACATGCCTGCGAGAAGGAGATGTCCACCCCCACAACGCATGCCCCGGCATGCTTGGTCCTGCTGATGGCCGCACCAAGGTCATCGCGCCGGATGAGCTGGCATGCACACTCCGCCAGCCGGTTCGCCTGGTGTCTCTCGATGTCGGCGCGCTCGACACCGACGATGACGATCCTTGGGTCCGGCGCCTGGGCAGGTCGCGACGACAAGAGAAGATCAAGAAGTGCGAACTCGGGCACCGATAGAGAGGACGAAAAGCGGCACACGGCGAAGGTCGTTAGTAGGGAGATCAGCACGATACCTGCGGCACGCGTCTTGAGACCACGTGCCACTAGTTTGCGTGGCAACTGCTTGAGTCCCAGTCTGTGGGTATCAGCACGCCGACCCAGTTCCCTGGCACCCTTTGCTGATCGCTCCGACGAGGGGCCCCCAGCCGGCGCCCTGTCAACCAGCAATACGCGCACCAGCCTTCGACGTGACAACGACGAGGTCTTCGGTCGCCTCAATCATAGTCAGGGCTGGTGTCAGTGTCAATGACCGGCCCCATGTGGTCCCAGAGGGTGGCATCTTGGGGCGACAGACGGGCTGTCATGCGGACCTGTGCCTGGAGTAGTCAGCCGGATTGCCAGCTACCGAGGAACTTTGGATGTGGTCCATAGAACATGCCTAGCAGTCTCTCAATCCAGGACCATGCCATACCCGCAAGCGCGTCTGAGGCCACAGAACCCAGAGGCCTAGCCGGAGGCTGGTTCGTTCCCCTCCTGCTGGCTGCCATCAGTCTTGCTCTGTGGTACCCGCTTCGGTGCGGAGGCCCCATCCAGTGGGACTCGGTGCAGTTCCTACTGGCTCTCGACCAGTACGACATTGCCAAGCACCTGCCCCATCCCCCGGGTTACTTCCTGTATGTCATGCTTGGGAGGGCCCTGCGGCTGGTTACCGGGGATGGCTGGTCGGCCTTGCTTGTCCTCGGCGGGCTCTGCGGTGCGGTTCTGGTGGCAGTCACCTCCCGGATGGCCTCTGAGATCGGTGGGAGCTTCGCTGGACTGCTCGCCGGGCTGATGGCTCTCACCGCACCTTTGCTGATCAACGACACAACACAGGGCGACACGCATTCTGCCTCCGGTGCACTCTCGGCCCTGGTGGGCTGGTGCGCCCTGCGTTTGGTGGTGCTGCGACGGCGAGGACCGATGGAGGTCATCGGGGGCTCTGTGGCCCTCGCGGCACTCGCAGGGGTACGCCCCTCTGATGGCGTCTTCCTGGCGCCTCTCTGGTTGGTGGCCCTGGCAGTCAGTGGACGCCGCCCCTTCCTCGTGGGACTGGTGACTGCGGCGATGGGGACTCTCGCCTGGGTGATCGCGATGGGAGTGATGATGGGGGGCTACGACGGCCTCTTCCACACCCTGTCCATGATCATGTCCGGCTTCGTGACCCGCCGAGCTCCGGTGACGTCCGGCGTGAGGTGGCTGCTCCCCAATGGCCGGCTGGTCGCCGAGGGCCTTGAGCAACTCCTGCTCCCGGGAGCTCCGCTGGTGCTCGCCGTACCCTTTGCCGCTCACCAGACTCTGCGTCGGCCCCTGTCGTGGTTGCTGCTCCTGGGGATCGTCCCGTCTCTGGCGGTGTACCTACTCCTGCACATCGGGAAGATGTACTACTTGCTGAACGTGGCCGCTCTCCTGTGGTTGGCCGTGGCCCTGAGCGGCCGATGGGCGGTCCAGCGCCTGCAGCTCCGTCCGACTGCTTTGCTGACGCTCCTGGCGCCCTTCCTGGTTCTCGGCGGCGTTACGGTCCATCAGACGTACCGTGAACGCCAGACCCTTGAGCAGTCGTGGAAGGGCGCCGCGGCCATGACCCGCCAGCTGGACCCCGACAGCAGTGTCGTGCTCTCTTCCTCCGTGCCACGGGAGTCGCGAGCGCCCGACGGCGGCCGTCCCTGGGACTTCAGGCATGCCATGTACTACCTGCCGCGGTTCCCGACCTACATGTACCCTACTGATGACGCCGCGACCGTGGGCCGCTTCAACGCAGGCTGGCACCGCATCACCCGCTACCTGGAGACGCCGATCCGCCTTCACGGAGTTCGTCATGTGATTCTCACCAGTCACGATCTCCTCAGGCACCTGCCGCCGGGCTGCCATGTTCTGGACCTGCGCAGCGGGGTGCTCGAGCTACACCTAGTACCAGTTGATCCTTCACATCCCGTCATCCTCGGCCCCGGCTGGGAGCTACAATGCACCCCCGCCAGGCCCTGACAGACGTAACCATCTCAGACAAGCCGTAACAGGAGACGACATGCTTCCCACCATCCGCATCGGCAGCCATGACCTCACCCGCCTGATCATCGGCGGCAACCCTTTCAGTGGCGGCTCGCACTTCTCACTTGATCTGGACGAGGCGTTTCTCGACTACCACACCAATGCCCGCATCGTGGAGACGCTCTTCGAGTGCGAGCGTCAGGGCCTCAACACTATGCAGTCGCGCGGCGACAAGCATATCCTGCGTGCGCTCCGCGAGTACCGTAACGCTGGAGGCACGATGCAGTGGATCGCGCAGACCGCCAGCGAAATGCGTGACCTGCACGGCAACATCCGCCAGGCCGCCGCAGCCGGGGCGATCGGGATCTACCACCATGGCAGCCGGACCGACGCCCTGTGGCGCGAAGGTCGTGTCGATGAGATCAGGGACCTCCTGGCGACCATGCGGGACTGTGGAGTCATCGTGGGCATGGGCACCCATCTGCCGCAGGTGGTGGAGTACTGCGAGGAGCACGAGTGGGACGTCGACTTCTACATGACCTGCATGTACACGCTGGGTGATCACCGCAGCGCCGACGGCTACGTGGCCTCCGGAGGAACCCCGAATGAGACCTACGACGACGCCGACCGGGAGAGAATGTGCGCGCTGATCCGGGCAACGCCGAAGCCCTGCCTGGCCTTCAAGGTACTCGCAGCGAACCGCAAGTGCACGAGCCCGGAGGCCATACGCGAGGCCTTCGAGTACGTCTTTGCCAACATCAAGCCGACGGACGCCGTGGTCGTGGGGATGTACCAGGAGCACCTGAACCAGATCGCGATGAATGCGCAGATAGTCCGTGAGCTGTGCAGCTAGGCTGTCCTCAGTGGCCTTCAAGCCGCGCAGCAAGAAACGTCCGGTCTTATCGACGAAGCCCCTTCCGGGCTGGATTCTTTACCAACAGGACAGGAAGGTCAGTGCAGGCACCGAGGCGAAGCATACCGTGGTTCCAAGATGCCGGTGAGCTCGACCTGCCCAATCCGGTGGAAAGGCGGACAAGACCTTGACCCTTCGTGAGCGCTTCCAGCGCACGATGCATTACCAGAAGGTGGACCGCATCCCCTTCTTCGAGTTCGGCTACTGGGCTGAGACGCTCCCGAACTGGCACCAGCAAGGGCTGCCTCGCGAGATCGACGACGAGCGCAAGGCCTACGACTACTTCGGGATCGAGAACTGGGGCGGATTCCCCGTCGGCATCGGTCTCTACCCCGGCTTCGAGCGCGAAGTGATTGAGGAGACCGAGGACTTCGTCGTGTACCGCGACAGCGAACGGGCCCTCAAGCACGAGCGCAAGGGCGTCATCCGCACGATCCCCCACTACCTGGAGTTCGGCCTCAAAGACCGCGCGGACTGGGAACTGTTCAAGGAACGCCTCAACCCCGACGATCCGGGGCGATACCCCGGGGACTGGGACGCGAGAGTCAAGCAGGCAAAGGAAGCGGAGTACCCGGTCTCCATCGGGATCGGCTCCATGATCGGCTGGCCCCGGAACTGGATCGGCTTCGAGAACATCGCCCTGATGTCCTATGACGACCCTGAGCTGATCGACGAGATCATCGAGACCCTCTGTGTCCTGGTCTGCACGGTGATCGAGCGCGCGCTCAAGGAAGTCAGGTTCGACTTCGGCGCCGGCTGGGAGGACATCTGCTTCAACAGCGGTCCCCTCCTGTCACCGGCCTTCTTCGACCGTTACATCGTGCCGCGTTACAAGCGCATCACCGACCTGCTGCATCTGCACGGTGTGGACCTTGCCTGGACCGACTGCGACGGTAACATCGTCCCGATCCTCCCGCAGTTCCTCGCGGGAGGCATCAACTGTATGTTCCCCATCGAGGTCCGCGCAGGATCGGACCCGGTGGCCATGCGCGAGCGGTTTGGCCGGGAGTTGCGTCTCTGCGGCGGCTTTGACAAGATGGCCTACTACAAGGGCGCAGAAGGCATCGAGGCCGAGCTGCAGCGCCTCAAGCCGACGGTTGACCAGGGAGGGTTCATCCCCTTCTGCGATCATCGCGTCCCGGCCGACGTGCCCTACGAAGCATACCTGTGGTACCTGAAGCGCAAGCGGGAGCTCTACAACGCCGGCATGCGCGAGCCCCAGTACGATGAGTCGGTCCTGACACCGCCCGCTCCGGGAGTGTGGTGCGAGCAGTAACAACTGAGGCTTTCCCCGTCACCGCCGGCGCTGCGGCGCCACCCCTTGGCGGTAAGACGGACCATCTGGACATGCACTGCTAGCGTGTGTGGCCGTGCCATTCAGCCGCAGCCCCCCCACAGGGAGGGGCCCAACCCGACAGGGAGGTCAATGACATGGAACGACGTGGTTTCACGCTGATTGAGTTGCTCGTCGTGATCGCAATCATTGCGATCCTCGCAGCCATCCTGTTCCCGGTTTTCGCCCGTGCTCGTGAGAAGGCCCGTGCCTCAAGCTGTCTGAACAACTGCAAGCAGCTCGGTCTTGGTCTGATGATGTACGCCCAGGACTACGATGAGTACTTCACCATCAACGAGCCCCACGGCGCCAATGATGTCACCGCGAAGTGGTGGTGCTCACGGATCTACCCGTACGTGAAGAACAAGCAGGTCTTTGTCTGCCCGTCGCACCCTGGCTCCTACATCAGCTACAGCATCAACTACCGAGTCTCCAACTGGAACTCGGCGACGCACCAGTCGAAGATCCAGTTCCCCGCCTCCACGATTGTTCTTGCCGATGTGGAGCCCACTCAGAAGTACACGATCGGTGTCTCTGCCGGCACCAACCCGGACTGGATCATGCATGCGCCCTACGACCAGACGCAGTACACCTGGTGCCCGCCCTTCCCGCGGCACAACGAGGGCGCCAACTTCGTCCTGGCCGACGGCCATGCCAAGTGGATGAAGATCCAGGCCACCTATGTCGACACGCCTGGACAGCTGTCCATGTACACGCTCGACAACAAGCGGTAAGAAGAGCCGCGCTGCGCGGTTCTCCTATGCACTTCCCAGCCCGCTCCCTGCGCACCTCGGGAGCGGGCTCTCCTTCTCAGGCCTGTCATGCCAAGCCTGGGAAGGCCCGTCTCACGCCCCGGACGCTCTCTGGGCGTATGTCAGTATGGCCTGGCTGCTGAATTCTGTATTGGCAACTATCGGTAACCCATGCTATAATCTTCTGTGAAGGCTTTCTCTTGCTCCATACACAGATACTGTCAAGCATTATTGACTTTTGCTGCGCACCGGGAGACGTAGAGAATGAGTAATGCAGAGCTACGAAGTGTCACACAGCGCCGCAAGTTAGCAGCCCTCGCAGGGGGCGCCGGCCTTGCCGCCAGTCTCCTCGGCGGGTCGACCGCGGCCTATGCCGACATCATCTACCACGACAACTCCAGCCTGTCCTATGTCTGGCCGCAGATAGGTTCCTTTCACCTTACCAAGGGGCCGCTGGACCAGGGAAGCCCAGACCCTTCGAACGCACTCATCACCCAGTACGGCTGGCTGAGCAATACAGGCGGAGGCTACTCCTACCTGAACACCTACCTTTACGGCAGCGGGAGCGCAACCGTAGCGTCGAACGGAAGCATCGTCGCTTTCAACTCCGGCGACCTCATTGGGCCTTCGTCCTTCGTCGGCGGGTTCAACGGCGGGCTAGCGGCATACCACTCGTTCTACTACGGAGTTCCCAACGGTGGTTACGCAGACATCGGTGACGGAGCCCGGCAGTTCGGCGGCGTGCAGTACACCGACGGAGGCGGAGCGACGCACTACGGCTGGTTCGATGTGCTGTGGAATAATGGGGCCAGCCGCTTCGACGTCTACGGGTGGGCCTACGAAACCAATGCCGACACCCCCATCGTTGCCGGCAAGACCAAGAGCGACCCGGTTCCCGAGCCCGGAACCCTCGCGACCCTGGCCCTGGGTGCCGCAGCACTGGTAGTCCTCAAGCGCAAGCGCCGACGTAACAACGCCGAAGAGACCGAGTAGCCCAACACCAACTGACCTGCACCGTGTTCGCCTGGGGACCGTCACGGGTCCTCAGGCGTTTTTGTGTGCCTCAGAGCGGAGCGAACACGTGACACACCCTGCAAAGCGAGTTCTGATCGTCGGCTGGGACGGAGCCGACTGGCGCATCCTCGGCCCACTGCTTGAGAAGGGCCTCATGCCCAACCTGCAGGCGATGGTCGAGAACGGAGTGATGGGGAATCTGTCCTCGCTGCAGCCCATGCTCTCCCCCATGCTCTGGACCTCGATCGCCACCGGCAAACATGCCGACGCCCACGGCATCCTTGGCTTCGCCGAGCCAGACCCTGGGAGTGGCTCGCCACGACCAGTCCGCAGCACAAGCCGACACTGCAAGGCTCTGTGGAACCTCCTCTCGGACGCCGGGCTCAAGGTCGGGGTCGTGCGGTGGCTGGCGACTCACCCGGCGGAACGCATCAACGGCTTCGTGATCAGTGACCAGTTCTCGGTGGCACCGAGGCAAGCCGGCGGAGCAGTCCGGAATCCTGCTGCCGTCTGGCCGGGCGACCTGGCCGAAGACCTGGCACAGGTAGTCGTGCGTCCGGCCGATCTCACGCTGCGTGAGATGGCCGACTTCGTACGCGTGGATGACGCTGGAGTGCGGTCCGACCCGAGGGCCGACACTTTGCCCCGATTGGTCGCCGACATGGCCACAACCCAGGCTCTCGCCACGCTCCTGATGCAGACGGAGGACTGGGACTTCCTGGGTGTCTACTTCGAGGCCTTCGACCGGTTCTCACACCACTTCATGGAGTTCCACCCGCCGAAGCTGCCGCAGGTCTCGGACGAGGACTTCGAGCGCTACCAGCACGTGATGACCAGTTGCTGCCGGTTCCACGATATGATGCTGGGGCGTCTGCTGGAGCTCGCAGGTCCTGACTGCCTCACGCTGCTGATCTCCGACCACGGTTTCCACAGCGACCACCTCCGGCCCGACAGCAGCCCCAACATGGCGGACGGTGAGCCCGTTGCCTGGCATCGTCCGCATGGCATCCTGGTAGCGGCTGGGCCCCAGACCCGACAGGACGAGTTGGTCTTCGGTGCCGGACTGCTGGACATCGCCCCGACGGTGCTCGCTGCCCTCGGACTGGCCGTTCCGGCGGACATGCCGGGGCAGGTCCTGAGGCAGATCTGGCCTGCGGGCACGCTCACGTGGGAGACCACCGATACTTACGAGACCGGCGAGACGCAGCCTGTCGCCGATGGCAGCCAGGAGGAGGAGGATCCCTGGGTGGCTGCGCAAGCTATCAAGCGGCTGGTTGACCTCGGATACATCGAGGACACCTCCCTGGAGGGACTGGAGGAAGACCGACGGCGGAGCCTGGCAGTCGTCTACGCCTGCACCGGTCGACCTGCTGAGGCGCTGGCTGAGATGGAGAAGCTTGCCGCGAAGGGTCCTCTTGATCTCTCGATGACCTTTCTCATGGCGCAACTAGCTCTGCGGACCGGCGACTACAAGCGATCCCGCGACCTGGCAGATCAGATCCTCGCTGCACGCGCGGAGGGTCCCTGGGCACACCTCGTGAAGGGCCGTGTGCTGCTACTGGAGGGCGATACTCAGGGCGCGCTCGAACAGTTCGGGATCGCCGCCGAGGCGCAGCCCAATCTCCCAGACCTTCAGCTGCAACTGGGGATGGTCTACCTGTCTCAGGAACGCTGGGCGGAAGCGGAGCAAGCCTTCCAGACGGCGCTTGCCGCCGACCCCTGTAACGCCCGGGGACACAGCGGACTCGGCATCGCCTTGCGGGAGCAGGGACGACTGGAGGAAGCCATCGATGCGCATACTCGCGCAGTGGGCCTCCTGCACCACCAGCCGGCAGCCCACCTGCAACTCGGCGTCACCCTCCTGCAGGCCGGTAAGATAGACTGGGCGATCCGCGCGCTCGAGGTAACCGTGAGCCTCGATCCGGAGGAACTGCGGGCCCACCGCCTTCTCGCCGACCTCTACCAGACCCTTCGCATCGATCCCGTCCGGGCCGCCGAACATGCCAGACTCGTTCAGTGCCTCGAAGAAGGCAACAAGGCCCAGGAAACCGGCGCCTGATCCTTGACGCTCCAGGGGCCGCAGTCTATAATGACGGTAACATAATACGATTACAGACTCTGACGGGGAACAGTAGGTGCGAGGAGACTAACAGAGAGGCCGCCCGTGGGATCGACGTCGGATCCCCTGGCTGGAAGCGGCTAGTCGAAGCGCACTGAAGCTCGCCCCCGAGTCGCGGACTGAACGGCCTGTTTGCCGACCTGCGCATGAGCAGGAGCAACGAAGCCCAGTAGGGACCGCCGGAGCTTCCACCGTTACAAGGAAGGCCGTATCGGAGTGACTGCCCGGGCGTCGACCGCTCGCAGGACCTCCCGCACGGACTGAGCGGGCTGCTTCGGCAGCCAACAAGAGTGGTACCGCGGATGGCATCATGCCCTTCGTCTCTTCTGGAGACGGAGGGCTTTTGTTTTGGCCGTCCGGTTCCCATACCTTCACTAGATGCAGGGGCACGAACACACATGCACCAGATGCGCTGCACCAGGATCGGCCTCATCCTTGGCGGCCCCCACGCAGCCTGACCCAACCGGCTGCCCTGGGGGCGACTCCGCTGCTGCGAGAATCCGCAGTGCCAGGCCTTCGCGCCGCCACTGCATATCACAAGGAGACCGAAAATGCCAAGGACAATCACCATCTTCGATACAACCCTGCGCGACGGCGAGCAGTCACCCGGCGCGAGTCTGGGCATGTCCGACAAGCTGGCCATCGCCCACCAGTTGGCGCGGTTGCAGGTTGACGTGATGGAAGCCGGCTTCCCCATCTCCTCCCCCGAGGATTTCGAGGCAGTCTCTCGGATCGCCAAGGAAGTCCAAGGACCGCAGATCTGTGGGCTGGCTCGCGCCACGGAGAAGGACATCGACGCGGCCTGGGAGGCGGTCAAGTACTCCGACAAGCCGCGCATCCACACCTTCATCGGAACGAGCAACCTGCACATCGAGTACAAGTTCCACAGCACCAAGTCCGAGGTGCTCGAGCGAGCGGTTAGGGCCGTGCGCCATGCGGTCGCCTACTGCCCGAACGTCGAGTTCTCCGCCGAGGACTCAACGCGCACCGACCTCGACTACCTGCGCGATGTCGTCGAGGCGGTCATCGAGGCCGGCGCCTCCACCGTGAACATCCCCGATACCGTCGGCTACACGACGCCCTGGGAGATGTACGACACGCTCCGCTACCTGTTTGAGAACGTGCCCAACATCGACCGCACGGTCATCAGCGTGCACAACCACGATGACCTGGGCATGTCCGTCGCGAACTCCATGGCCGCGGTTCGCGCGGGTGCCGGACAGGTCGAGTGCACCATCAACGGTCTGGGCGAGCGCGCCGGAAACGCCTCTCTCGAAGAGATCGTCATGGCCCTCAAGACCCGTGCCGACATGTTCGACTGCGAGACCGGGATCGTGACCAGGGAGATCATGAAGACCTCCAAGATGGTCAGCAACCTCACCGGCTTCGTCGTCCAGCCGAACAAGGCCGTCGTCGGCGCGAATGCCTTCGCCCACGAAGCAGGCATCCATCAGCACGGCGTCATCATGAACCGGCAGACCTACGAGATCATGCAGGCAGAGGACATCGGTCTGGCCTCGAACGTCCTGACCCTCGGTCGGCGCTCCGGCAAGCACGGACTGCGCAAGCGTCTCGAGGACCTGGGCTACGAGATCACCGACGAGCAGATGGAGAACATCTACCAGCGGTTCCTGAAGGTCGCCGACAAGAAGAAGCAGGTCTACGATGAGGACCTGGAGATCATCATGCGCGAAGCGACCGACACCATGCCCGAGACCTGGGCCCTTGTGAGCCTCCAGACAACCTCCGGGCCGCAGACCATGCCGACTGCCACTGTGAGGATGTCCCACGAGGGCGAGGAGTTCCAGGACGCCGCTTGCGGAAATGGTCCGGTTGACGCCGCCTGCAAGGCGATTGAGCGCATCACCGGGATGGAAGTCACCCTCGAGGACTTCTCCCTGCGCGGAATCACCGTCGGCAAGGACGCCATGGGTGAAGCAACGGTGAGGGTCAAGAGCGGCGACATCGATGCCCTTGGCAAGGCGGCCAGCACCGACGTCATCGAGGCCAGCGCCAAGGCCTTCGTCAACGCCCTGAACCGGCTGCTTATCATCGAGAGCCGGCCCCAGATGCCGACGAACGGCGCAAAGTAGCCGCAGGCCACCACCCAGAACACAACGGGCTCCAGACCTTGCCTCCCTGATCCGGGGAGCGTGTCTGGAGCCCGATTCATATCCGGTTAGCTTCTGTCCCTCAGCGATCCGGAGGCTTGAGGTCTGTCGCGCTGTCCTCGCCCGGAGTGTCGGGCGTGTCAGTCGGCTCTGCGGCCTCCTCGGGCGCTTTCACTTCCGGCTCCGGCACGAACTCGGCCTCGAGTGCCTCTTCGTCCTGCTTCGCCTCACTCGCGGCATGGGCTTCCTCATAGGTCTCGCGGGTGGTATCTTCCGCCTCCTCCGGGTCGGGCTGCGGGATGCTGTACTCCTCCTCCAGCACGCCCTCCTCGGCCTGTTCCTTTTTGCGCTGGACGAAACGCACCAGGAGGATGCTGACCATGTACAGAGCCATCATCGGCGCGGCCAGGATGGTCATGTTCACCGGATCGACCGTCGGCGTCACAATAGCTGCGAACACGAAGATGAGGACCAGGGCATAGCGCCACCAGGCGAGAAGCTGGCGGCTGTTCACCAGCCCGATCACACCCAGGAACATCAGGACGAGCGGCAACTCGAAGGCCAGACCGAAGCCTAGCATCAGGCGCAGGATGAACCACAGGTAGGGCTGCAGCGTGCGCTCGATCTGAACGCCGAGGGTCTGGTCGATGGAGAACAGGAAGGCAAAGGCGCGGGGCGACACGTAGTAGCAGAAGGCTACGCCGCCAAAGAAGAGCAAGACGGAGAAGGGCAGGATGACGATCGCATACTTGCGCTCGCGCTCCTCCAGCGCCGGCTCAATGAAGGCCCAGATCTCGTACAGAACCAGTGGCGCTGCGAGGATGATCCCGGCGACCAGGGCGACCTGGATGGCGATCATGAAGCCGCCGAGCGGCTCGAACACCCGGAAGGGGAGGTTGTCGACCCCGACCATCTTGGCGCCGACTTCGGCGGGCCGTCGCAGGTACTCAAGCAGCGGCTCGCGCCAGATCCACCCCGCTGCTGAACCCAGCGTGATGTAGAGCACGGAACGGATGATCCGTGCCCGCAACTCCTCGACATGCTCGAAGAACCCGAGCTCTTTGCGGTCCCTTGGCTTGTTCGGCATCGGCGGTGTCAGACCCCAACGAGCGATTCGATCATGAAGTACCAGTGCCGGCTGGTCGACGCAAGCGCCTCATGGGCCCGGTCGGTGAAGGGCAAGGCGAGGGACGCCTCGCGCACCGCGGTCTGAGCACCGAGGCCCTGCAGCAGTGCGTGCTCGGGCGAGGTGACATCGACGATCGCCAAGACCTCCTCCGTCGGCGCTGCGGACAGCAGAGCCTGCAGACACTCCTGCGGGTCCTCCCCCGGTGCGCAGGCGAAGTCGCTCATCACCGAGGCAGGCACCGGATTGCCCTCCAGCAGAAGCTCAACCTCAGCCAGGGCCAGGGCAGCCACCGGCAAGCCCGCTGCACTGCGCACTACCGCTAGCTGGATCGGCATCTCCACAGGCCGCTCCCGGCGATGCCACCGCCACAGGTCCTCGACCATCGGCGCATAGCCCCCACAGCCGCGGTAGTAGTCATCCAGCAAGGCCCGCACAGCGCCCTCCTCAGCGGCGGTCGCTTCGTCGACCTTGCGCGTCGGCTGACCCGCGGGGCGTCGGCAGGACAGAGCAGCTCCCATCGCCTGTGGGAGGTACCCGAGACGCTGGTAGAACCGGTAGGGATGCCCGTCCGGATTGGTGTACAGGACGGCGGCCTCGGCTCCTGCCTCCTGCATCAGCCGATGCGCGTCGTCCATCAAGGCCCGTGCCAGTCCGTGCTTGCGGTGGTCGGGATGGGTGGCCACCGTGTCGACGATTCCGCAGCGCAGCAAATCTCCGCCCAGGTACAGGTCCTCGATCGCCACCAGGACGTTCGCCACCAGCTTGCCTTCATACAAGGCAGCCGGGCACAGCTCGGGACGGGAACCAGGGCGCTTCAGATACCACCGGGTGAAGGCGTCCTCTACGGGCATGGCCCCGTCGTACTCGGCAAAGGCTGTGTTCGAGAGAGCGGTGAGCTGGGGCACCACCTTGGGGACGTCTCGGTGTGTACCCAGCAAGTAGCCTTCGACCGGCATCGGTGTGCTCCCCTCATGGTAGCAGGATGGCCCCAGGGGCCTCCCCCGCGAGCAACACTATCAGAGGTGCCACATGCAGCCCGCGTCACCCACGCTCATGTCCGGTATCCACGTGCAGCGTCCGGAAATCGGTGTAGGTGACAAAGCCGGGCCTTGCGCCCTTCGGCTTGTGGACGTGCTTGAGCGCGGTGTAGTTCACGGGCACGTGGGCGTCGTTCCGCCAATGACTGAGACTGGCCGCCAGGGCTGCAGCCTCACGGAGGCTGCTCTCCGGAACTTCGTCGGGGCGCCCCGAGGTCCGTATCACTACGTGTCCGCCCGGTCCGTCCTTCACATGGAACCACAGGTCCTCCGGGGCCGCCGTCCGCACCACCGCGTCATTCTGCGCTCCGGTCTTCCCATACAGCATCGGGTAGCCGTCCCGAGTGGTCGCTCGCCGGGGTTCGACGGTGCCACTCCGATCGCGGCTGCGAACTCGTTTCGCCTGTTCGTGCAGGAACCCTCCTCGGCGCAGCTCCTCTTCCAGTTGCGCAAGCTCCGCCGTGTCCTCCGCCGTCTCCACCTGCTGCTGGACTCCCTGCAGATACTCGCCTTCGGCACGTGCCTCGGCGAGCAGCCCGGGGACTTTGTCGAGGATGCGCCGGGCACGACGGTAACGGTCGAAGGCCGCCTGGGCGTTCTCTTTGGCTGAGTAGTGCGGGTCGAGTTTGAGGGTGACGGTGGCCTGATTGGGGTCGTAGTAGTCGGTCACCTCGACCTCTGCAGCCCCTGTCGGGATCGCGTGCAG
>JBDKVB010000163.1 GCA_039679385.1 Armatimonadia bacterium
GTGGACGTCGAAGGCGATCCGGGTCATGATTTTTGGCCTGCCTTTCGTGGTGAAATGGGCGCGACACCCTATCCTTCGCCACCAGGCAGGCCATTTCATGTTAGCCTCTCCACGCAGTGGCGAGGGGAACGGCAACGACAAGAGCCACGGCAAAGGAACCGCGCCGGAAAGGAGCAAGGGGCGGCCCAAGGGGAGCAGACCGCCCCGAAGTTCATGGCAGGCATGGTCCCGGTCGCTGGGAGGGTTAGCCTCCTCGCAGACTGCGAACGAAGGCCGCTGCGGCAGGCGCCGGGTTCTCGCCGGCTTCGGCGATGACCTTGACGACGGCACTGCCCACGATGGCGCCGTCGGCGACCTGCCACACGGAGCGCACGTGGTCGTGGGTGCTGACACCGAAGCCCACGGCGACGGGCTTGTCGGTGACCTCGCGGATGCGGGCGATCATCTCCGGCAACTGCGGCGGAAGCTCGGTGCGCGCCCCGGTCACTCCGGCACGCGAGACCGCATAGACGAAGCCCGTGGTGGCATCGGCGGCCAGCTTGATCCGTGCCGGTGGCGTTGCCGGTGAGACCAGGAACACCGTCGACAGGTGGTTGGCCTCGGCCAGCTCCCGCCACTCGCCGCTCTCCTCCGGCGGCAGGTCAGCCAGAAGGACTCCGTCGAGACCGGCTGCCGCAGCCTCCGTGGCAAAGCGGTCGAGCCCGAAGCGGAAGAGCGGACTCACGGAGGACATGATCACCAGCGGAATCTGCGAACGCTCACGGATCTGGGCGACGCACTCCAGGACTCCGGCGACCCTGGCGCCGCCCTTGAGCGCACGCTTGGCTGCCGCCTGAATGGTCGGGCCATCTGCCACCGGGTCGGAGTAGGGCACGCCGAGTTCGACGAGATCGGCCCCGGCCTCCTCGATGGCCCACACGATGTCACGAGTTGCGGCAAGGCTCGGATCGCCGGCGCACAGATAGATGATCAGGGCGCCTCGGCCCTCGGCTTTGGCCTCCGAGAAGGCCTGCTGAAGACGACTCATGGACGAACAACCCCTCTCTGGTACCAACAGCACCGGGTCGGGGTCTTCACGGCGCAGGGGCTCCGCCCCTACAACCCCGCTGGGGCCCAGGCCCCAGACCCCTCTTGTCGTGCGGATTCCGGGCAGAAGCTTCGCTTGCGCTGCCGGAATCCGCACCCTTCGGGCCAGAACGGCGAGGCCCCGGACAGCCCAGGGACACGGACTTCAGCGCGTCAGTGCTAGCACCGGAAGGCTCTCAGCCGCGCAGAGCGAGAAGGCGCTTGACCTCGGCGACGTCCTTGTCTCCCCGGCCCGACACGTTGATGACGATCAGGTCGTCGGGCGCGAACTGGCCCTTGCGCTTGAGGACCTCGGCGACGGCATGGGAGCTCTCGAGCGCCGGGATGATGCCCTCCATCTCGGAGAGAGCGATGAAGGCGTCGAGGGCCTCTCGGTCGGTGACGGGCACGTACTGGGCTCGGCCGGTGTCCTTGAGGTAGCAGTGCTCGGGGCCGACGCCCGGGTAGTCAAGACCGGCGGAGATGGAGTAGGCCTCCAGAACCTGCCCGTCCTCATCCTGCAGCACGTACTCGGCCGCACCGTGGAGGATGCCGAAGGTGCCCTTGGTGAGGGTCGCGGCGTGCTTGTCGGTGTCCACGCCCATACCGGCGGCCTCGACACCGATCAGCTCGACGCCCTCGTCGCCGAGGAAGTCGTGGAAGATGCCCATGGCGTTGCTTCCGCCGCCGACGCAGGCGAAGACCTTGGTCGGGAGGCGGCCTTCCTTCTCCAGGCACTGCTGCCGGGCTTCTTTGCCGATGACGCTCTGGAAGTCGCGCACCATCGTCGGATAGGGGTGCGGTCCGCAGACGCTGCCGATGATATAGAAGGTGTCGTCCACGTTCTCGATCCAGTCGCGCATGGCCTCATCGAGAGCGTCGGCGAGGGTGCCGGAGCCGGAGCTGACCGGCACGACCTCGGAGCCGAGAAGCTGCATGCGGTAGCAATTGAGCTCCTGACGGCGGATGTCCTCGGTGCCCATGTAGACGGCGCACTTCATGCCGAAGAGGGCAGCGACGGTGGCCGAAGCGACACCGTGCTGGCCCGCGCCGGTCTCGGCGATGACCCGGGGCTTGCCCATGCGTCTGGCAAGCAGGCCCTGGCCGAGAGTGTTGTTGATCTTGTGGGAGCCGGTGTGGTTGAGGTCCTCGCGCTTGAGGTAGACCTTCGCACCAACGAGCTCACTGAGGCGCGCGGCATAGGTCAGTGGCGAGGGACGGCCGGCATAGTCGCGCAGATAGGCGTCAAGCTCCTGCTGGAAGCTGGGGTCGGCCTTCGCCTCGGCGTAGACGGCATCAAGCTCCTGCAGGGCGGCCATGAGCATCTCGGGCACGTACTGGCCGCCATAGCGACCGAAACGTCCGGGTTCGGCTTGCGTGGTCATCGTGGCAATTCCCTTTCGGTGGGCTGCCCGCGGTCGGGGCTCGTCCCCTCCGGGCAGCAGATATGTGGACTGGCAAAGCTCCAGCAGTCGCAAAAAAGCCGTGAGCGTTGCGAGCACGCCCACGGCCACAGGTTCGGTCTACGAAATCCCAGGCAGGCTGACAGGCGGCTCGCGCTAGAGCGAGTGACGCCAAGACCAGGCTCGAGGATTCCTTTCGATGTGCATCTCGTTATCTCTCCGCAGTCCGTCTAGGCGTAGTGTATTGCGCCCGCAAGGCGAAGTCAAGTCGAAGGGTCAGACCTCGGTTCGGTCCCTGGGACGCTCGCCCGGCCGGGCCTGGACCGAAGTGAGAGGTCGCAGGCGCTGGCCCGGGTCCTCGCTCTCCATGAGGATCGACCCGACCAGGACGGCATCGACGCCACAGGCGGCCAGTCGCTGGACATCCTCGATGCCGTGGACGCCGCTTTCGCTGACGAGGAGGCGATCCCGGGGGACGCGCGACGCAAGGGCCTCGGTGTGCGCCAGGTCCACGGTCATGGTCTTGAGGTCGCGATTGTTGATGCCGATGACCTCGGCCCCGGCGTCGAGAGCGCGCTGGATTTCCTCGGCGTTGTGCGTCTCAACCAGCACGCCCAGATCAAGGGATTTGGCAAGCTGCAGCAGGAGACGCAACTCCAGGTCCCTGAGCGCCGCAACGATGAGCAGGATCGCGTCGGCCTCCAGAGCTCGCGACTCGTAGACCTGGTAGTCATCGCAGATGAAGTCCTTGCGCAGCACCGGCAGGGGCATGTAGCTGCGCGCCCGGTGAACCATGAAGTCGTACCCGTGGAAGAACTTGGCCTCGGTGACGCAACTGATGGCGGAGGCGCCGTTTCCGGAGTACTCCTGGGCCAGGACCCGCGGGTCGAGGAGCTGGTCGAAGGCCCCGTGGCTGGGGCTGCCGTACTTGATCTCGGCGATGACCTTCACCTGGGGACCGCGGAGCATGGCACGGAAGTTCCGTGGCGAACCAAGTTGCCTGATGCGCTCCTGCAGGTGGTGCACGGGGACTTTCTGTTTGAGCGCTTCCACCTCGAGGCGGCGGTTTGCGACGATCTCATCAAGGATAGTGTCGGCCATAGCTCAGGATATCGATCTCCAACACAGGAGGGCGGTCGCGGCAGGTCAGTTGCCTGCCCTTGGCGGCTCCTGCGTCTGTGGGTTCATGAAGCGGTTGTTGGTGAGGCAGAGGCCCCGGGAGGCCGGATCGTACTGCACGGCCCAGCCCTTGGCGCTGAGGATGTTACCCGCAAGGCTCAGGTCATGGCAACTGCGGTCCGCGCTGATCATGACCCGCTGAACCTGGGGCTGGAGACGGACGGGTCATAGCTGCGCCACCAGTGGTGCGAGGACCTCGGCGACTCCCCGCAGGAAGGTCTCATCCTCCAGGCTGTAGGCGCCGGGGTCATCGCAGTCGGAGTCTATCTGCCCGACGATCTGTCCCTCATGCCAGAGGAGCACGACAATCTCGCTACGCACGGTATCGCTGCAGGCAAGGTAGTTCTCGATGGCGCGGACGTCCTGAATGACCTGGTTGGTCCGCTCGGAGACGGCAGTCCCGCACACTCCCCTACCGACGGGAATGCGGACGTGGTCGGTCGGCTTGCCGACGAAGGGTCCGAGCTCGAGCACGTCGCCACGGAGCACGTAGACGCCGACCCACTGGTAGCGGGGATGGCGGTCCTGGATGGCCTGCATGGCCACCTGAACGGCCTCTTCGGGCGACCGCCCAGGTACCGTGTCGCGGATATGGGCCAGTGTCTGTTCGTAGCTGCAGGTCACGGTTTCCTCCCCGGGGCGGCCAACCAGCGTAACACGGCCTACTCCGCCGCCCACTCCGTCCTAGAGCCCCATGAGGCGGTTCGCACGGTCGGCGATACTCTTCGAACGCTCCTTCAGGAACCGGGCGTAGTCGTCTCTCATCAAGGCGTCTTCGGCCGAGGAGAAGATCAGATGCGTCCTGAGCCACCGTCGCCAGTTGGTGCCTGCCTTGCGAGCAAACTCCCGCAGGTACTTCGAGGGCGGCTGCGCCCCAATGCCGAGGTTCGTCTGAGCCGGAATGAGCATAATGTTGGCAACGCTGTTGGCCTGCTTCTCGTCCCACCCTTTCCCCGCGAGCCACTTCTTCGGGAAGATGTGGTGGTAGTGGCGTCCGTTGGCCCTCGAGAGGGAGTTGTCCAGAGTTACCGGCATGCCGCTGTGGAGGTCGACCGGACCGGTCTTCGCCAGGGCGGCCAGCACTGCAGCCGAGAACGCCCAGGAGGGTTTGTGGGGTGCCTCGATTATGCGCTCGGGAGGAACGGGATCGACTTCCCATAGCACGCGGCGCGTCTTCCCAGCAAGGTCGCCCATCAGCTTCATATCGGCTTCGGTTCTACTGCCGGCATCCGCGTAGTAGCGGGCCCCAAACCCGACGCGCCAGAAGTACTGGCACAGCTGTTGCGACCGCTTCGCGTCCGGGTTCATTCGACCATTCCGGTCGAAGAAGTGCGACAGCACGACAAGCACAGCGGGGTAGCTGAGAAGCCCCAGGCTGGGCAGACTAACGGCCTGACGGAGGAAGTCCACCGTCAGCTTGAGGCACGCGCCGGTGTGCCCCCAGGCTTCGGCGATATCGTCGCGTCCCACCCCCATGATGTCCCGCTCGGACACGCCGCCTCGCACGTGCGCTGCGATGGCCTGCAGCATTAGTCTTCCGTCAAAGCCGAAGCCCTTTTGCTCGAACTCGTCTGAGAGCTGATCCCATCTCTCTCGCAGGTTGAAGTCCTTCGACCATGTCTTCGCCACCATGATGTCGAACAGGTTCAGCGACATGCCGCCCCTGTTGACGCGCTCGAACATCTCGCAGACCGCGTGGGAGGGTTGGTTGCGTACCCGGACTACAGGGAACTGGTAGGTCCGAAAGGCCTCACGAATCTCGCTGAACCGACGCAGTCGCGCCTTGGCCAGCCGAGGCGTGATGGTGTGCGCCCTCTCGCCCACAAGGTCAGCAAGGGGTATGCAGGTACGAGCGTTCGGACAGTCTCTTCGGAAGATCTCCTCGCGTCGCGGGTCGGCCTCCAGGTCCGCGTATACCTTGTAGGTCTCGCCCTCCACCTCGGCCTCGACCACCGAGGCATAGAGAGAGGTGATTCGCTGCTGCCCGTCAAGGACGTAGCTCACTTGCCTGCCTGCAGGGACATCGGGAAGCGCAATGTTGCCGATGTTCCGAAGTGACCCGAGCTCCTCCTCAGTGTCCCAGAACAGGAAGGAGCCGATGGGGTAGCACTTCGCGATGGAGTCGAGCAGCCGGAGCGTGCGATCGAGGTCCCAGTCGAAATCCCTCTGGAAGGCGGGTATCTTGACAACCCCCTGCCCGATGTCCTCGATGAGCTGGGTGTAGCCCATGGTTTCGATGCTAACCGAAGGTTCGGCCATACTGCTGAACACCTCCGCGGCTCGTGACTGCCGCATGCTGTGCGAACGACGCCCAGTCTGCGCCAACAGCCAGTCTTGAGGGTAAGGGCAGACTAGGAGGCCGATTCAGTACACATGGGCGTCTGCTCGTTCCGCATTTTGCCGTCTATCACCTGCTGAGGGTCTTGAGGGCCTCCAGCTTGGTCCTCGCAGCGCCGCTGTCCAAGCTCGCAGCGGCCTTCTCCAGGCCTTCCTCCATACTCCTCGCCAGGCCGCCGATGTAGATGGCTGCCGCAGCGTTGAGCAGGACGATGTCGCGCCGCGGTCCCTTCTCACCTTCGAGCACGGCCATCAGGAGTGCCGCGCAGGTCTGCGGGTCGCCGCCGCTGATCTGGTCGAGCTCGGCGCGCTCGATGCCGAACTGCTCCGGCGTCCAGGTCTGGGTCGTGACCGCCCCGTCGCGAAGCTCCGAGACCTGCGTCTCGCCGACGGTGGAGATCTCGTCCATGCCCACCAGGCCGTGGACGACCAGGGCGTGCTCGCTGCCCAGGGTCAGCAGGGCCTCGGCCAGCAGCTCGGTGTACTGCGGCGCAAACACACCGATGAGCTGCCGACGTGCCCCGGCGGGGTTTGTCAGCGGACCGAGAACGTTGAACACGGTGCGCAGGCCCAGCTCACGTCGCGGGCCGATGGCATACCGCATCGCCGGGTGCAAGGTCGGCGCGAAGAGAAAGCCGATGCCGATCTCATCGAGGCAGTGCGAGACCACCTCGGGCGATGCCTCGATGTTCACGCCCACGGCCTTCAGGACATCGGCGCTTCCGCAGCGACTCGAGACGGCCCGGTTCCCGTGCTTGGCGATTGCGACCCCGGCTCCGGCTGCTACCAGAGCAGCGGCGGTGGAGATGTTGAAGGTGTCGACGCGGTCGCCACCGGTTCCGCAGGTGTCGATGACGTTCTTGCGCGAAGTGCGGATTGGCACGGCATTGTCTCGCATGGCCCGGGCGAAGCCGCCGATCTCCTCGGCGGTCTCCCCCTTCATGCGCAGGGCGATCAGGAAGCCGCCGATCTGGGCATCCGTTGCATTGCCGCTCATGATCACGTTCAGGGCGCCGTAGGCCTGCTCAGGGGCCAGGTCGCGGCCCGAAACCAACTCATCAAGGATCGTCTTCAGCATGTGGATAGGCTCCACCATAATGGGCCTCCACCCTTCCACGACGCCCTCCGGCGCCGCGTGTAGTGTTCAGGGATTGGGAGGGGCTGCCGGAGGGGCCGACCAGCCCGGTAGGGATACGTCAGAGGACCTTGCGCGCCCTCACTGCCCACAGGGGCGAGATCTTGAGAAACCAGCGCAGTTTTGGGTGCTCCTCAAGCCCCGCCGCATCAGGCACGGGCTCCTCGGAAGCGACGATCATGAGGCCCGCCTCGGCCAGGGCATTGAGGTACTCGCTGAGGTTGAAGCAGAACTGGTAGGTCTCGTCGCCGAACCACCGCGCAACCTTCTCGAGCACGACCGCAGGTCCGTAGTAGTCGCGGATCACGCAAGCGGTCCTGAGGCCCTCGTCGTCCGCCTCCCACTCGCCACGCTCCAGCACGGGGTGAGGGATGATGAAGACCATCTCACCACCAGGCTTGAGCAACCGGGAGGCTACGGCGAAAGTGTCCAGTCCGTTCGGGGGCTCCGTCAGGGCCATAGCGGAGGTCACAAGGTCGAAGCTACCAGGCTCGAAGGGCGACGGATCGGTCATGTCGCCGAGCCGGTAGGTGATGTCGAGGCCCTGTTGCGCCGCTTCCTCTCGGGCTGCGGTGATCAGAGTCGGGGTCAGGTCAACGCCCGTGCAGTGAGCGCCGGCACGGGTGAGCTCACGCGTGACGGCACCCTCGCCGCAGCCAAGGTCGATCAGGCGCTTGCCGGCAACGTTCCCGACGAGCCGCCAGAAGGCAGGCAGGATGACATGCTCGCGCCAGGCGCTCTTTCGCTCACGCACCAGCGCGATCCAGTCGACGGCCGAACGTTCCCAGGCGTCCGCCGCCTCCTTTGCGGTTGGCGGGGCAACCCAGTGTCTCATGGCTTGCGGCCCATCTGCACGAAGTTACGCAGCAGGTCCATGCCCGGCCCGGTCATGATGGACTCGGGGTGGAACTGCACGCCCTCGATGGGGTACTCGCGGTGGCGCAGGCCCATGATCTCGCCCTGGTCGGTCTCGGCCGAGATCTCCAGACACGCGGGCAGCGAATCGCGCATGACGAGCAGTGAGTGGTAACGGATTGCGTCGAAGGGGTTGGGCAGGCCGGCAAAGACACCCTTGCCGTCGTGATGGATGGGCGAGCTTTTGCCGTGCATGAGCCGGTCGGCGCGCTTCACCTCGCCGCCGAAGACCTGACCGATGGACTGGTGGCCCAGGCAGACGCCGAGGATGGGGACCTTTCCGGCCATGTGCTGGATCAGAGGCATGGAAATACCGGCCTCTGCGGGGGTGCAGGGACCGGGAGAGATGACGAGCAGGTCAGGCTTTGCGTCCTCGACCTGTTCGACGGTGATCTTGTCGTTGCGGTATACGCGTACCTCTTCGCCCAGTTGTGCGAAGTACTGGACCAAGTTGTAGGTGAAGGAGTCGTAGTTGTCGATGAGAAGGAGCATGGTCGGTGTATGTCTCCACAGTGCCGGTCTCGATCGCGTCCGACCGATCCCGGCTGGCCCGGAAGGCGGGCCGTGCCAGAGCCTGGGCTGAGACTCCCATACCGATACGTCGTTCTCCCCGCACCGGAGACAGCTACGCCAGCATGGGATCGTTACCCGACCTTGGTTCTATCTTCGCGCATCGAGGGCGAAACGTCAAGGGAGGGGCGGCACCTCACCCCCTGTCCCCTCTTCACGCGTGGCGAGGGGGAAAGGCAAGGGCAACAGATCACGGCCAGGGCGTCTCACTGCCCGCCAAGAATCCAAGTGGCCCGTCCGAAGACGGGCCACCCTGGATCCTACGGGCATGGACTAGAGGCAGTTACTTGACGGTAACGGTCTTGGCCAGGTTGCGCGGCTGGTCGATGTGCTCGCCGCGGAGGTCGGCCATGTGGTACGCAAGCAACTGCAAGGGGATGGCGATGGTGATCGGCGACACATACTCGTGAGTCGCCGGGACCCAGATCATGTCGTTGGGCTGAGCCGCAATGTCACTCGGGTCGGCATCGGGGTCGACGCCGGTCTGCGGGATCTTCTCGTCGCCGTCATAGGCCACGGCAACAAGCGGGCCACTGCGGGCCTTGATCTCCATGATGTTGCCGACCATCTCGTCGTGAGTCGGGCCTGCGGGCGCGACGGCCA
Organism: Armatimonadia bacterium; assembly: GCA_039679385.1. NCBI lineage: Bacteria > Bacillati > Armatimonadota > Armatimonadia > Armatimonadia bacterium. The sequence goes on from JBDKVB010000163.1 coordinate 9,208, forward strand.
GGACAAACATCTCCGGGCAGACGAGGGCGATCGGACCGTGCTTCATCTCGCCGGCGGAGTAGGCCTCGGCGTGGATGTAGCTGATCTCCTTGAGCTTGAGAGCGCCCTCCATGGCGGTGGCGAGGTTGACGCCACGGGCCAGGTAGAGCGCATTGGACTTTTGGTAGTACTTCTTGGCGACCGCGAGCACGTCATCCTCGCGGGACAGAAGGGTCTCGGCCTGCGCCGGAGCGGCAAGGAGGGCCTTCTTGATCTCGCGGATCTGCTCGGGGGAAGCGGTGCCACGGATCTCGGCGAAGTACAGCGCGAGGAGCTCGATGGTGAGGACCTGGAGGGTGTAGGCCTTGGTGGAGGCGACACCGATCTCCGGACCGGCCTGGATGTAGGCCACGCCGTCACTCTCGCGAGCGATGGAGCTGTCGACGACGTTGATGACGCCGATGACCTTGGCGCCCTTGCGCCTCATGGCGCGCAGACCCTCAAGGGTGTCGGCGGTCTCACCGGACTGGCTGACGACGATGCAGAGGGTGTCGTCGAGGACGACGGGATCGCGCTGCTGGAGCTCGGCGGCCAGATCAGCTTCGGCCGGGATGCGTGCCAGCTTGTCCATGAGGAAGCGGCCGACGACGCCTGCATGGTAAGCGGTGCCGCAGGCGGTGAAGACGACCTTCTTGAGGTTGCGGATCTCGTCGACGGTCAGGCCGATGTTCTCGAAGGTGATGGGCTTGTCCGGATCACTGAGGCGACCGGCAAGGCAGGCCCGCATCGCATCGGGCTGCTCGTGGATCTCCTTGTGCATGAACTTCTTGTGGCCGCCCTTCTCCGCCGCGTCGGCGGGCCAGGGGATCACATAGGGGTCGTGGTGGATCGGGTTGAGCTGCAGGTCCGTGATCTCGACGCCGTCGACCGTGATCTTGCATAGCTCGTCGTCGTTGATGACGTAGACCTTGTCGGTCTCGGCCCGGATCGCGCCCATGTCGGAGGCGATGTAGTTCTCGCCCTCGCCGATGCCGACGACCAGCGGGGAGAAGCGGCGGACGGCGATAAGCTCGTTGGGGCTGTCGCAGCAGATGATGCCGAAGGCGAAGGCACCCTTGAGATCGAGAACGGCCTTGCGAGCGGCCTCGCGCAGATCGCCATCGTAGTATTTCTCGACGAGGTGAGCCATGACCTCAGTGTCGGTCTGGCTCTTGAAGACGTGACCCTCGCCCTCAAGCTGAGTGCGGAGTTCCTGGTAGTTCTCGATGATGCCGTTGTGGACAACGGCGATCTTGCCGTCGCAGCTCAGATGCGGATGGGAGTTCTCGACGGAGGGCTTGCCGTGGGTGGCCCAGCGGGTGTGGCCGATTCCCAGAGAGCCGACGAGCGGCTGCTTGCCGAGGGTTTCCTGCATGATATCGAGCTTGCCGACGACTTTGCGGGTGTCGAGGGTCCCGGCGGCAGTGACGACGGAGATACCGGCCGAGTCATAGCCGCGGTACTCGAGGCGACGCAGGCCGGCCAGACAGATCGCCGGCGCCTGACGGGTGCCGATGTAGCCAACAATGCCACACATGTGACTTGCGCTCCTTTGCGTGTCTTCCGTGACGAGGCGTCACGAGGTGATAGTTAGAGCATTACTCCCAGGGACGAGGGGCCGATCGACGATGGAAAGCGCCGCGCAACAGTCGCGGGGCACTACCTACCAACGGGGCAAGCACAACGGGCCGTCCCGCACGGGCACGGGCCGGCCGGTCATGAACACGCTGCGAGGCCGACGTCTGTCGGTCAGCGGCAAGACCTGGGGACGACGCATGGCAACAGGCCCTAAAGCGTGAACCGCCCTTTCACACCCAGGCATCGGGTTTCCTATTCCTTGGTAAGCCTACCATATCCTGCCTGCCTTCACAATACGGCACCTCACCACCTGCCCCCTTTGCACGCACGGCGACGGCACCTCACCCCCTGCCCGCTCTCCAGGAACGGCAAACGGCACCTCACCCCCTGCCTCCGGCATCCCCCTCGCCACCGCGTCTATACATTACCCACATCTAGGAGATGGGGGGCGAAGAGGAGGGCGCCCAGGACGATGTCATGCAGGCGGTTCAGCCCGCGCCAGAGCGTCTTGGCTCCCGGTTCGCCATCGCCCTTGCGAGCCAGGAAGCCGCCCAGTTGCGCTACCCAACGGGTCACTTCCCGCAGCGTCGGCGTCTCCTTCGGTGGCGCTTGCCCGTGGTGCAGCGCGCAGTAGGCCGCTTGCCACTCGATGTCCAGAAACGCAACCGTCG
>JBDKVB010000164.1 GCA_039679385.1 Armatimonadia bacterium
GGAGTTCCTCGCCTGATCCACTTTGGCACGAGAGGAGGCCATCTCGGCGGCCTGGTCGGGGTCGATGGTGTTCCATCGGCGTAGCGCTGCGGAGTAGCCGGCCTCGGCCTCCTGTACTGCCGCCTCGACGGAACGTGTCTCGGCGCCCTGATCGCTGTCGATAGCGTCCCACTTGCGCTGTGCGGCGACCCGGGCGGCCTCTGCCTGCTGAACCTGGGCTTCTGTTGCCGCCAGTTCGGCAGCCTGGTCGTCCTTGACGGTGCGCATCCGCTCCTGGGCGGTATCGAAGGAAGCCTGCGCGGAGTCCCGCGTGTTCTCCTTGTCCTGGACGGTGCTCAGGGAGACGAAGCCCTTGTCGTAGAGCGCCTTGTAGCGCTTCACTTCGCGCTCTGCAGAGGTGAGGTCGCTGCGGGCTTTGTCCAGGGAGGCCTGGGCATCTATGACGGCCTGGGGGTGCGTAGCCTGCTTGAGGCGTGCGAGGTTCTGCTGAGCCTGGCGCAGCGCCGCGTTTGCCTGGTCAAGGCCGGAGCGCGCCTCCGCCCGTGAGACGGGATGGGTCGCAACCTTGAGCCGCGACAGGTTCTCCTTGGCCGACGTGAGCGCGGCCTTCGCCTTGTCCAGGTTCGTCCTGGCATCAGCGCGGTCTCGAGGCTGGGTCGCAGACTGCAGTCGCCGCAGATCCATCTCGGCGGCCTGATAGGAACCCGCAGCCTGTCCGATAGAGGCTCGCGTCATGGCGGGCTGCGCCTGTGCCTGCGCCTGAGCCGAAGTGAGCTGGGCCTGGCTGCTCTCCATCCCGGCCAGGGCCTGGGTGTATGCGGTCTGCGTATCGGTCGGGTCGATCTTCGCGATGAGGTCGCCCTTCTTGACCACATCGCCTACGTCGACCGCCAACTCGATGATCTTGCCGCCGGCGTCCGACTTCACCGATACGGAAGTGAGTGCCCGGAGGGTGCCGTCGGCCGTGACCGTCTTGAGCACCTTGCCCCTGGTCACGGTGGCCATCTCCGGCCCTTCGGCCTTTGGTTTGCTTCCAGCCCGGTGTCGCACGATCCCAAAGACGAGCAACCCCAGGAGGACTACTGCGCCCACAAGAATCAGTCTGCGTCTCATCATTCTCTCTCCGCCTTCGCAACCTCTACGCGTTCAGGCTTCTGACCTGTCCTTCGGACCGGGGAGCGTCCTGCCGTGAGCCCGGGCGTACTCCTGCGCGGCCTTACGCAGGGTCAAGAGGCTCTCACGAAGGCGCTCCAAGTCCTCATTGCTGAGACTCGACAGCACGGCTTCCAGTTGGGCACGCGACTCAGCCATATGTCGCTGGTGGTTCTTGCGCCCCTTCGCAGTCTCCTCAACACGCACTACACGCCTGTCTGACGGATCCCCCCAGCGCCGGACCAGACCGTGCGACACCAGGCCGTCCACCAGCACCGTGACCGTACTCGGATGTACATGCAGCTCTGCGGCGACCTCTGACATGGAGGGCTTGCCGAGGTGGGCGATCGCGCCCAGACAGTGCATCTGTCCCATCGTAACGTTCATGTCCTGGCTCGCAGGCATCTGCGGCCTCATGCTCTGCTCCAGGAACTCCCTCAGCAGGTCATCGATTGCGCCGATGGTCTCGTGCCGCGGCTTGTTACTAATCGGTATCACCGATTATCGCCCTCTCAAATAATTGGACTCACAAAGTATTATAGCACCAAGGTACCCACTGTCAAACACTGGGTTCGCGGCGGAGGGTAGAGGACCCGGCTCAGGGGCGACGGCCGGCTAACCGTCGCCCCAGTCAGGCACCTTGAGGGTCTCGCCGTCGCGCAAGGCCGACTGATGTGCAGCTACTCCCATGGCCATGTAGCGGACGGCGTCGAAGACGGAGATGGCAGGCCTGCGGTTGTGAGCCACCGCGTCGACGAACTCATGAGCCAGGTAGGCGTGGGAGCCGCCGTGGCCTCCGTAAGCCACAGTCTCGCCGTCGGTCTGACGCCAGGCCGCAGCGACCTCCGGCGGCAGCGGATCGCGCATCTCCTCGACAGTCAATTGCCGTGTCTCAAGTGGCTTGGCGGTCAGGGGCTCGATGCGATAGTTGGTCTGCCAGAGGCCGTCGCGATAGCTGCCACGAGTCCCGAGGACGCGGAAGGTCTCGTCGGCGCTGCGACCCACTTCACGGAACTCGCAGATGCGCACCGTCGCACCGTTGGACATCAGAAAGAGTGCCGTCTCGTTAGTGAAGGCGCTACCCGCGGAGAACGGATCGTTGGTCCTGTTGGCATAGCCGTAGCAGGTCACCTTCAGCGCATGGGAGTTCATCACCGACACCGGGCCGCTGGTCGAGTGGGTCGGGTAGTGCATCGGGCCGCCGCGCAGGCCCTTTTCGCGGTACTTTCTGCTTGCCTCAATCCACTCCTGGCCGGCCCGACTGGCCAGACGGCTCTTGTTGACCTCGCGCAGATTGCAGGCGTCATCCACGTCGTGGAAGTACTCACCTTCAGCATAGACGAAGTCACCGAAAGCGCCCGCGGCGGCCATCCGGCGACAGAACATCGTCTGCGGACGGTAGAAGGTCGTTTCGCCCAGCATGTAGTGCAGCCCGGTCCGTTGGCACGTTGACACGAGTCGGTCGCACCACTCGAGGATCTCGTCGTCGTCGGGGATCGAGATGATCGGCACCGCACTGTACACATGCTTTCCCGATTCCATGGCTTGGATGCACTGTGGGGCATGGAGCCAGGGCTGAGTGATGATGACCAGGGCATCCAGATCGGCACGACAGATGTCGTCGAGCGACTCATAGGCGTCGCGCGGGTCGAACTTGTCCTGCCAGGACTCCAGCTTGGCGAAGCGGGCGACTCTCTCCGGCTCACGGTCACACAAGGCGATGCGGTCGACCAGCGGATGGCGCTTGAACAGCTCGGCGAAACCGGAGCCGAAGCTCCCGAGACCTACAAGTCCCAGGCTGATTCCCATGGGGTACCTCTTCCTGTCTGAGAATGAGCGACGCCGGCAGCCCTCCAGGCTGACGGTCCCAATATCCGGGTAGCGTGCCGACTTCGCCCAGGCGTTGCTTTGTCCTCCTGGCGCAAGCAGGGGAGAAGGGAAGCCTCAGGCGCTGATCCAGCAACACCCGAGGCTTCCTGAGACTCTCCAGGGAGTGACTCGATCACGGCGCCGGCTGGGGGATACACTTGACGTTGTAGAGGATGCCGTCTCTCACCGCCAGGTACTCGAGCATTCCGTCCTCGTGGAAGGAGAAGTGCTCACCCCACATCTGGTCCCACGCCGGGCTGGCCATTGCATCGAGCGTCACCACGCACTTTGGGTCCTTGCGGAAGACCAGGGCCACATGCTTGCCGTCGGGGCTGAAGAGGGGAGGGTGGTCTGCGCTACCCCAGTAAGGCGGGTCGTAGTTGGTCGCACTGACGAAGGCACCATCCACCATGAGTCCTCGTCCGTCGCCGTAGAGGGCCGCTGGATAGGCCATGCGCTTCCCATCCGGGCTGAAGGCGATGGGGCCGACTGAGTAGAGCTTGTCGCCGGCAACGCCATCGACAACCAGGTACATTCCGTCGGGCACCTGGCCACCTGCGTAGGCCATCTTGCCGTCTGCGCCGAACTCGACTTCGCCGAAGATGTTGGGGAAAGGCGGCCCTGCCACGCCATCCACCACGGCGCACCAGCTGCCACCCTTCACGGCAGCCGCCTTGTAGGCGACGTGCTTGCTATCGCGGCTGAACACGGGGCACCGGCACATGCTCATGCAGTCGCAGGCGGGACCGGCGACGCCATCGACAACCGCGCAGAGCTTGCCCTGGAGGCTCGCCCGAAAGGCCACGTGCTTGCCGTCGGGACTGAACTGCAGGCTCCCCCCATCTACCAACCCGTAGGCGGGCCAGGGGACGCCGTCCACAAGGAGCAACTGCTTGCCGCCAATCCACCCCGCGTAGGCCACCCGGGAGCTGTCAGGGCTGAAGAGGATCGGCCAGAGACGAGGGGCAAGGGGGTCGCGTGCTATGTCCTCCAGATTCCCGAGTTGGTTGAGGGCCGGTCCTGCAACACCGTCCAGGTAGACGTGCGTCTTGTTGTCTCCTGTCGGAGCGGCTGCATAGGCGACCCGCTTGCTATCGGGGCTGAAGACTATCGGGCTTCCCTTCTGGTCGTATCTGGGGCCTGGGACTCCGTCCACCACCGGACTCCAGCAGGGAGCACCGAACATCCCCGTGCCGCCGCTCAGCTCGAAGGAGAACTCGACCTTCTCACCCTTGCGAAGCTTCTCAAGCGCCTCGGCCGTCTGGGCTGCTGTCAGGCCGGGAAGTGCGCTCTCGTCTTGCTTCCCGGGTTCCGGAGTCAGCTTTGCCCAGTAGGCGACGCGTTTGCCGTCGGGGCTGAACACCGGTCCCTCGAGATCGACCTCCTCGTAGGCCGGCGAGGGAACCCCATCAAGGACCGCACAGGCTGCCGCGCCCTTGCGGGCGGCATAGGCAAGATGCTTGCTGTCGGCGCTGAAGACCAGGCTGTCCTCTTCTACCTCGTCCCACGGCGGCCCCTCCCGGCCGTCGGCTACTACGAACCAGCGACCACCCTTCTGGGCCACGTAGGCATAGCGCGACTCGTCCGGAGAGAAGAGAATGAGAAACGAGACCTGGTCATATGCCGGGCCTTCGACGCCGTCCACCGTCGCGGTCCACTTGCCGTTGTGCTGCGAGAAGTATCCGAAGTGCCAGCCTTTGATGCCGAAACACCACCGCGCACCCTCCGGCGGCAGTGGTCCGATGCGGGTCTCCTTGTACGTGTAGCCCCCCTGCGCCCACACGTTGGCTATGCATGCAAAAGCGACGAGAAGCACGAGCTTCGCCGGCTTGCTCATAGGGAGCGCTCGCCTCCTCTACAGGGATGTTTTCGTGCCCCCCGAAGTGACGCCACCTCGTAGTTCGGCCCGGATAGGCCTTGCCACGCTCACCGCCGTTGTTCGCCATTCAGGTTCGGCTTCCTGTCGTCTATCCGCGAGGGCATCGCCGAGGGAGGCGCAGGCAGAAGGTGGCGGAAGGCGCAGCGCCTTCCGCAGAGAGGTGTTGTCGGGGATTGGGTCAGCGCTCGGGGATCGATCAGGCCCTCTCGGTCATCTCGAGGCCGGTGCCGGTGATCCACTGGGTGATGTCGCAGTGCCGTTCGACCTGGCTTCCCACGGTGTACTCATCCACTCGCTGGACGCCGGGCCTGCCTGCGGCTGCCTCGGCCTTCTGCACCGAGGCCATTCTGAGGGTAACGTGCATGGGCAGCGCGGGCTGGAAAGGCCGGCAGTCCCCGGCGCGAAGACGGTCGAGAGCCTCCGTCAGCTTCGCCGCTGTCAGGCGGTGAGCGGTCGCCAGGTCGGGGCCCTCGCAGGTGTCGTGGTCAACAGAGCGCTTGACCGCCGCCGTCGTGATGCCGGGGAACATGGCCTCGGCTTCCCGGCAAGCCGTCTCGTCGCCCTGGGCGAAGATCACCGGAATGCCCCAGTGGCCGGCGAAGCAGGCTTCGATGCCCATCTCTCCGACGCTTTCCCCGTTGATGCGGAAGTCGCCCCAGTCCCCGTTGCAGGTGTGAGGCAGGAAGGCTCCCGCTGTGCCCGCCATGGCGTGGTGTCCGGGGACGAGAAAGCCATCGACCGTCTCATCGAGCCCGGGCATCCACCGATACTTGCCGTCCTGATACCCCCGGGATCGCTCGAGGTAGGTGATTCGAGGGTCCTGAAGCATCTGGTCCAGCAGGATATTGCCGCCGCCACGATGGGTGTCGCACACGATCAGTTCATCGACGCCGGCCTCAAGGGCTGCGGCTGCGGCCGAGTTGATATCGGCGATGAGAAGGTGCTGGCCCTCGCTTGCAACTTCTTGCGGCACGCCCTCTTCCCAGAACCAGACTTGCTCGCGCCTGTGGATCCCGCTTACGCCCTCCATGTCCCAGTGCATGAAGATCCTCATGGACAGCGGCTCCTTCCGACCTCCCAGATTGGCGCCGGACAGGCCTCGGGCCATCGCGCGAACCACTTCGCCGGGAGCGAGATGAAGGCCTGCCGAGGCCTGACTCCTCCTCGGCCAGGTCCCACACGGTTGGGCCCAGATTTACACCCGCACCTTGCACAGTGTGTTAGAATTGGCCGTCGCAAAAACGATAGTAAGGACGGTGACCTGTAGTGCGTCGTGGCTTTACGCTGATAGAGTTGTTGGTCGTCATCGCCATCATCGCCATCCTGGCGGCGATCCTCTTCCCGGTTTTTGCCAGGGCTCGCGAGAAGGCCCGGCAGTCTGCCTGCACGAGCAATGAGAAGCAGATTGCTCTCGGTGTCATGATGTACGTTCAGGACTACGACGAAGTGCTTCCTGCCTACTACAACTTCGAGGCCTCTGTTCCTGCCGGTGCCCGGTACTGGCAGGAAGTCATCATGCCCTATGTGAAGAACAACCAGGTCTTCGTCTGCCCGAGCTACTCCAACCAGTCGATCACTGCCAGCTACGGCTGCAACTACAACTGGGCCTTCTCGAACTTCGAGGAGAGCGCGTGGCCGCCGGAACACGGTGACGCTCTGGCGAACATCACCCGTCCCTCCGAGACGGTCATGTTCCTCGACTGCACGAGCTATATCAGCACCTACGATCCGGGCGTCAAGTCCAGCTCCGGCAGCTACTACGGCAAGGTTGAGGGGCGTCACAACGAGCAGACCAACGTGGCCTTCTGCGATGGACACGTGAAGTCGTGTGTCCGGCAGGAGATCGCGAACCCCGCCAACGCGGCGAAGTACTGGAACACCCCTTAGGTGCATCTGGCCTCGGTCTCATGACCGGGTGGAACTCAGAAGCGAAGGAAGCGGCAGGCCCCCGGGCCTGCCGCTTGTCGTATCCGGTGGCTGGTGAGGGGAAGGATGGAACCGCTGAAGCACGAAGTGACTGGGGCGCTTGGAGCCGAGCACCACTGTTACGCTTTTCAGGGCATCCAGCGGAGGGCTGACGCATGGACGGCATGGCCAGGTTCGGTGTGCTTCCGGTTCGGCAGCAGGCGAGGATCCTGCGCGAGGTGCTTGCTGAGCGTCTGGAGATCGTGCTGCCTGCGGCGATGCGCAGCGCCGGTCTCGATATGTGGCTGGTCCTGTGTCAGGAGGATGATCTCGACCCGGTCTTCTCAACACTCCTGCCCATGGACAGCTGGTGCCCGATTCTGCAGATGCTGCTCTTCTACGATACGGGGGACCAGATCGAGCGCCTCAACCTGTCCATGACGAACACGGGTGGGCTCTACGAGGCGCCCTGGCAGGGACGCCGACACGAGGAGCAGTGGCCACTCCTGGCGCAGCTCGTCGCCGCCCGCGATCCGGCACGAATTGGGATCAACATCGGAAGCGTGCAGTGGGCTGCCGGCGGGCTCACGCACAACCTCTACAACCAGCTCACCGAAGCGCTGGCGCCCCGGTATGTCGAGCGGCTGGAGTCCGCCGAAGCCCTCGTGACCCACTGGGCGGCGAAGCTGTGCGATCGCGAGATCGAGCTGTACGGGCATGTGGTTTCGGTCGCGCATGGGCTGTTGGCCGAGTGCCTGAGTTCGGCCGCTATCGTTCCGGGGGTGACGACCACCGAAGACCTGGAATGGCACTACTGGCAACGGGTCGCCGATCTGGGGCTGGAGGTCGCCTTCAAGCCCTTCTTCAACACCGTCCGAAGTAAGGCCGACCGCGACAAGTACGGCCCCGGCGACAGGGTGATTCGTGGCGGCGACATCGTCCACTCCGACGTGGGCATCCGGTACCTGGGTCTGAACAGCGACCACCAGCAACTGGCCTACGTGCTGCGACCCGGGGAGCGAGAGGCGCCACAGGGACTAGGCGAGCTCGTCGCCCAGGCGAACCGGCTGCAGGACATCTTCCTGGGCCAGTTCGGCTTGGGCTTGAGTGGTAACGAGTTGCTTCGGCGCATCCTCACCCGAGCGCGAAGCGAAGCCATCCCCGGGCCTCGCGTCTACTCACACTCGCTGGGGCACTTCCTGCACGAGCCGGGGCCACTGATCGGGCTGCCCTGGGAGCAGACCTCGTGTCCCGGTCGTGGTGACGTGCGGCTCGAGCACAACACCAGCTTCACCATGGAGCTGTCGGTGACGGGGCCACTGCCGGAGTGGGACGGCCAGGAAGTCACGCTCTCGATGGAGGAGGACGTGGTGTTCACCCCGGAGGGCTGTCGCGTCCTCGGCACGCGGCAGACGGAGGTGTACCTGGTGTGACCCGCCACGGTGGAGGCCGACCTGACCTGTCCCATCTCCTTCGGTCGCGCACTCCGTTGTCTCAGCTACTCGGGCCGTCCGCCTCGCTGACCTCCCGGGGCAGCTTCGATCCGGAGCAGGCCGGCGTTCTCGAGCTTCCAGGTCGGGCCTTGCGTGCCGACCCAGTTGATCCACTCGCCCGGTTTGCTGCGATATACGCCCAGGTTGAAGGGCACCTCCGACTTCCCGGTGCCAAGGCCCAGCGCACTCAAGGGAATCGACCACTGAGCGCGCCAGCCACCCTCGCCGACGGTTGCCCGGAAGGTCGACGCGGCTGCGAGAGCCTCGACCGCCGCCTTCGGAGCACCGGCCTCGGTACTGCCTTCGAGGGTCCCGTCGGCGAAGCCATGCAGGACCCAGGTGATCGGGCTGCCGTCGGTGGTCTTCCCGCCGAGACAGACCTCCGCACCGTCGCTTACCCGCCACTCAGCGCCTTTCGCGATGGCGTTCGTAGGTGTTGGGATGTCCAGGCGCACCAGCAGGTTGCGACTGTCCGTGGCAAGTCGCGCAGAGCAGGGCTTGCTGCCGAGGGGATTGCCGTCAGGGGTCTCCTGCAGGGAGATGGCAGCAGGCCAGTCGGCGTCAGCCACCGTGCCATCAGGCGCAGGAGCCGTCTTCAGCGGTGCAGCAACGGCCACAGCTTTTTCCCTTGGCGTCGCTGCGCTCTGGGGGGCACGGAATATCGCGCGACCGCCACGGGTGAGGTCCCAGGTGTCGCCGAGGCTTCCGGCCCACTGGAGGAACTGAGCATCCTCGCTGCGGTAGGCGGTGACGTTCAGGGGCAAGGTCGCTCGATCGGTCGGCTTGAACCGCAGCGCCGCCAGCGGGAGGCGCCACTCCGAGCGCCAGACAGTCTTGTCCACGGCGGCACCGTAGCCCACTGCCTTCGCGAAGGCATCGGCCTCCGCCTGCGAGGCACCACCCACCGGAAGACTGCTGAAGGTGCCGTTGGTGAAGCCCCGCAGAACATAGGTCACCGGGGTTCCGTCTTCGCGTGTGCCCTGGACAGCGATCTCGACACCCTCGTCCGTGCCCCAGGTAGTGCCGGTCCTGCGGTCCTCCGGGAACATGCTGACGACCACCACGCCCACATACAGGTTCGAGGCGTCGGCACAGAGCTTCGCGGTGACGGGCGCTCCACGGGCTTTGCGCTGGTCGGGAAGGTCACCGAGACTGATGCCGCCGGCGGGCCACTCGTCACCCTCCATCTTGCCGTCGAGAGTCGGAGGCGTGGCGAGGGTGACCACGTTGCCATAGACCGGATTCTCGCGTGGCGTCCTCGCCGGGACGGGCATCGCGTCACTGATGGCCGGAGTGGCCCTCTCGCCCTGGATCACCAGGTTACCCGACCACTCGGCGACCGCGTCCGGATCGCCCACGTTCAGCTTCCCGTTGAGCTGGAGGGTGTTGCCAAGACAGCGGATGCCGGAGCTCCGTGCGAAGGATAGCTCCATGTCACCGTCGCAGAGAAACACGTTGTTCTGCACGGTGCAGTTGAGGGTCATATGGGTGAGAGTCGGCCGGGCGACGCCGATCGAGACATTCCCCTCGATCACGCAGTCGCGGCACTTCTCGTCGAGGTAGTAGGCCGAGACGCCGTAGCCCTCGCCCATCTTGACGACATCCCGCACCATGTTGCGGCGGAGCACATTCCCTTTAGCCCCGCTGACGTAGATGGCAGCTCCGTCCTGAAGTTCCTGCATGCACCGGTACAGCAGGTTCTCCTCGATCACCGTTCCGTTGCCGCCGATAGCCATGCCCGAGTAGGGCGTGTCATGAATCTCGTTGCGACGGATCAGGTACTTCTCCGGGCCACCTCCGCCGGAGAGAGCAATGGCGCTGGGGTAGATCAGCCCGACGTGGTCGATATGGTTGCCCTCGATGGTGCCGTTTCCGCCACCGGAGCGCAGACCACCGGCGCCGAGGTCGTGGAGGTGACAGCCCTGGATCAGCAGACCCTTCGTGCCGTACTCACGGATTGCGTGCCCGGCCGTGTTGGTGATCTCCACGTCGACGACTTGGAGGTTCTGGCAGGAGGTTGCCTGCAGAGCGCCGCGGTAGTTCGAGGCGCCGAATCCACCTGCCGTGCAGGGCGTGGTTGTGGTCGAGAGAGTCAGCGACCGGACCGTGACATCCTTGACGGGACTGCTTGCCTTGCCCTGCAGGTCCAGGAGGGTCTCCACCGTCGGCGCAACGACCAGCGCGGTCTCCAGGTTCTCCTCCGGCAAGGGCCAGTAGACGATTCGGCCCGCGTCGCGGTCCAGGTACCACTGCCCGGGCTGGGTCATGCCTTCGCGCACGTTCCAGACCACGTAGGTCTTGACGCCGAAGGCGCCTGGCGGATGTGCGGAGGGATTGGCGAAGGTGAGGGTGCGAGTGGTCGGGTCATGGCTTGCCAGCCCGATCATCGATTCGTCCCACATGTGGTAGACGGTGACCTCAGCGTTGCGCAGACTCAGCCAGGGCCCGAGGTCGCCGACCTTGTACTGCATGGTCGTGAGTTCCTGCCGGGTCGGCTTGCGCTCCCAGCCACCACCGGCGCTGCTCATCCAGCGCACCGGGAAGCTGGTCTCGTGAGTGAAGCGGCCGGTCTGAGGAAGGCGTGCGCGAGGGCACAGCCTGTCGTTGACCACCAGGGCACGGAAGTCCCAGGTGCCCTCCTTGACCTGCGGCACGTCGGCTGCCCAGAAGTGGTCGCCGTCCTTGTGCCACCCGGTGATCTGGCGTCCGCCATAGATAGTCGTCTTGCCGGCGCCGGCCCCCTGGAGGGTGAGACCGGAGTCTTTGGCGTCCAGTACGATCGGCTTGTCGAGGTAGTAGCGTCCGGCGGCGATGAGAATCTGCCGGGGTTGCTCGGGGTGCTGACGACTCGCCGCAAGCGCAGCCCCGAGCGTGGCAAAGGGACCGTCGGTGCCGTCCTGGTTAGGCGCTGCCTGCTGCCCGGACCAGGTGTCCTTGCCCTCCGGAGAGACATACCAGGTCAGCGTCTGGGCGTTCGCGCACATGACGGATACCCCCAGGATCAGTGTCCACAGACTCGGCTTGATGAGCGATACCATGCCAAGGGTCCCCTCCTGCAAGCTTGCGTGGGCGAAGGCAGTCTGTCGGTCGGCCTCAGTCGCCGCCTGAGAAGGGCATTCGCGCCTTGTGTCCCGACTCCTTCCACGCCCGGCGCGGTCAGAGGACCCGGGAAGGAGGCCGGCCAGCGTCGGCGAAGGAAGGACTTCGTGACGCACAGGCCACCGGCGGGGAGACGAGGCCCCACGAAGCCTGGTAGCCCACAGAAGGGGGCACTGCCACGATGGCCTTCCTCCGCCCCATGCTCGCATCCCTTTGGGTAGCCCTCTGGGTGCTCAGTGGTTTCCCCGCTGCACAGGCTCAGCCTGCGGACGATATCAAGCCCGTCGCGGCCTGGACCTTCAACCAACCCACACTCGGCCTTGCGCGGGACGTTGCTTCGCAGACTCACCACGCACATCTTCTATCGACGCCACGGTATGAGCCTTCGCCGGGCGGCAAGGCCCTGGTGTTCGCGGGTCCTGCCTCCCGGGTGGCAGTGGCCGACCATCCGACTCTCGTCATGACCGACAGCGTCACCGTGGACGTCTGGGTCAAGATCGATGACCTCAACCTGCCGGAGCCGCAGACCCTGGTGGACAAGGGTGGAGAGCGTTACCGTCTGCAGGTCGAGCCCGGCGGCGGCGTCCTCTTCGGACTCAAGAATGATACGGGACGTTTCGACCTGACCGGCGGCCGCATCGAGGCCGGGAAGTGGGTTCGCCTCACCGGTGTCTTTCAGCGACCGGCTGCCCGCCTCTACATCGATGGGGTGCTGGTGAAGCAGGGGACCTGGGATCAGCAGATCGGCCCCGGCGCTGACCTCAACCTCGGCTCGAAGGGCGGCGTGACCTACTTCACCCACGGCCAGATTGATGAGGTGCGCCTCTACCGCGAAGCCCGGGAGCCTCGGGCCGACGACAAGCCGGTCACGGGCACCGGCGGTGCACAGGCAGGTGAGGCCAGGATGACGGTGACCCAGGACCAGAAGGGCCTTCTGAGCATCGACACCGGGGCAGCGACCTTCACCGTGACGGCAGAGGGCATCGTATCGGGCATCTTCATCGGCGGCAAACGCGTAGTGGAGGGCAACACCGAGCCGCTGCTGGCGGCTCAACTGCTGGAGACGAAGGGGTGGTCGGGCTGGAGCGATCTGGCCCCCGGCAAGACCATCGAGGGCATCTACCGACCGGGCCAGTTGACCCGCAAGGAGCAGGAGGGACGCCTGGAGCTGACCGCGGACGGTCGACTGGACTTCGGCGACGGCGACGCGATCCTCACCCGGATGGTGCTGAGCTTCCAGGCCGGGAGTCCCTTCCTGTCGGCGACGGTGAGCCTCGAACCTCAGGGGGCCTTCCGGGATCGATTCCTGCGCTCGGTCGCGGTGCAGATGCCGCTGGCGCTGGACAAGCGCAAGCGGATTGTCCAGGGCGGCGACCGCGGAGTGCGCTGGAACACTCGGCACTGGTACCAGTTCATCGTCGACCCCACGGGCAAGCTGATGGAGGAGCCCGACCACAACCTCTGGCGCAACTTCGTCATCGATCAGGTCACTGACCATGACTACCACCTCTGGCGCTCCGAGAGCGACTTCACCTCGCCCCTGTCGATGCAGAGGGGGCTTGCTGCGCCGGGGTGGATCGCCGCCTATGACCAGCGTGCCGGACTCCTGGTGGGCTACCGTGACTTCGCCTTCAGGGCACCAAAGACGCTGTGGGTGGAAGCCGACGGTCCCGGCAAGGCCACGGTGTTCCTATGGAGTCCGACTCGTCCGGCCTTGTCGCCTGCCTCGCCCGAGGCGGCTGCTGTGTTCGGCAAGCCCCACATCATCGACTTCGAGCCCTTCGGCGACGACTTTCGCTTCAGCCAGCCCGACCTGCTCCTGCGCGAGCAATGGGGAAGGGAGGGCCTCGCGAGTGATGAGCCACCGCGAAACGAGATCCCGGCTGACGGAGTGCCGCAGTGGTCCGAGCCTGCGGCAGATGACCGGGCGCCTCTGGTGTCCGGCGGAGTGCCCTTCCCGCGAGGCGTGTTGACCGATCCGGGCAACGTACGGCTCATGAAGGGTGAGGCCCTTGTACCGCTTCAGACCAGGGCGCTGGCCTACTGGCCCGACAAGTCGATCAAGTGGCTCCTGCTCACCTTCCCGCCGGACGGTGGGCAAGTCTCGGACTCCTCGCCCGGCGACAAGTCGCTGAGCTTCGAGCTGACGCGGCGCTCCGGACCGGCGGATTCCTACCGGCTCGAGTACGGGGGAGAGGCGAGACCGGGTCGGGCTGAGCGGACACTCACAGCCGAGAAGTCGGGCGGCCTTGTGCGCCTCGACACCGGTCCACTCTCGGTCGAGCTCAGCACCGGCGAGGAGTGGCTCCGGAGCGTGAAGCTCGCCGGTCGTGAGATGCTGGCCGCAGGTGCCAAAAGCTACGTGGACTTCCTGCGTCCCGATAAGCCTGTGTCTTGCGGCAGGACGCACACCACCGGCCAGGTTGATCCCGGCACCTTCCTGCCGGAGAGCCTTGAACTGGAGGAAGCTGGTCCGCTGCGCGCCGTGGTGAGACTCGAGGGCATGACGAACTCCGTAGAGCCGCAGCGGCTGATCCTCCGACTGGAAGCCTACGCCGGGCGCAGTTGTCTGCGAGTGTTCCAGACGGTCGAGTTCCTGCACAAGGACCCCCGGGTCGCCTTCGTCCGCCGCATGGGAATCGACGTGCCCCTCGTAGGATCTGCCGAGGCGACCGTCTTTGCCGGCGGTCAGGAGGGACCCGTGGAGCTCGGTCGCGGGACTCCTGCAGGCCTGCGTCAGCACAGCCACCTGGGCTATCGCGCCTGGCGGCAAGACACCGGGCAGCGCTTCACCCAGACCGTGGAAAGCAAGGCTCGCAGTCGTGGCTGGGTCGATGTGTCGGGGCCTGAGGGCGGGCTGGCCGTCTGCCTCCGCGAGATGTGGCAGCAGTTCCCCAATGAGATCTCGGCCAACCTCCCGGCGGGCACCGTGACCCTGGGCTTCTGGCCCGAGAGTATTGCGCCGATGGACGTGCGGCGCTACTCGAACTACCCGCACCGGTCGCAGGGCGAGTCCGCCTCATCCCCGAGTTCCTGGGTGACCGACAACTGGTACCCCCAGGACTGCTTTGTGGGCGTCTCGAAGACGCACGAGGCGCTGCTGTACTTCCATGGCCCCGCTGAGAGTCCAACACAGGTCGGTGCTGTCATGGCCGACTTCCAGCGTCCGCCTCTCGTTTACGCGGGCAGGAAGTGGTACCACGACACCGGCGTCGTCCAGCCCGAGTTCGCGATGGCCGAAGAGCCCTCACTCGCGCGTTGTGATGCCAACCTGTATCACTTCGCCAAGTTTTGGCTCCAGCACCAGAAGCTCTGGGGCTGGTACGGACTGTGGGACTATGGCGACGTGGGCCACTACTTCAAGGGCGGCTATGGGAGCCTGTTCCCGCCCGACGTCCTACGCACCCTTCTGGCTGGCGGAGAGGCAGCCAAGAGCATCGACCTGACTCGTGCGCGGTTCCTCGATTACGCTCCGAACCAGGACTGGGCCTTCGATAACGGTCGCTGGGGCTGGAGCAACACCGAGGGCCTGACGAACCTGTTCCTGCAGACCGAGTACCTGCGCACCGGCGATCGCGATATCTTCTTCTTCCTCGAGGCCATGGCCCGGCACTTCCGGGACGTCGACATGCGCCACGACGGCAAATGGTTCGGCTATGGCACCCGCCACGGGGTGCAGCACTGGAGCGACGGCAACCACGAGGAGCGCCAGACGACCCACTCCGAGTTCCGCTACCACAGCTACCTCACCGGCGACCTGCGCAGCCGCGACTTCGCCCGCCAGCTTTACGAGCGCGTCTACAGCCGCCGGGATGTCACCATACACGCCGCCCACTCGGGGCGCATCCAGGGCCTCCTGACGCAGTGGGAGATGACGGGAAGCGACGAGGTGGCCGATATCCTCGCTCGCTACATGCCCACCTTCCACGTGCCGCAGGGGCTTGTTGAGTCTCCTCGCGTCAAGTTCCCCGAGGTCCTGCGTCTTGCTGCCGACGCCAACATCAATGAGGGCAACATGTTCTTCTGGACCTTCGGCGGCGGCCACGGGATGATCGAATACTACGAGCTGACCAAGAACGAGGACGTGCGGCAAGCGCTGATCAAGACCGCTGATGATGCTCTCGCAAGTGGCCGTATCGGGCTTCGTCTCAAGGCGGTGGCCTTCGCGGCCAGACACGCAGACAACCCCGAGCCATACCTGAAGGCAATCCGCGAGTGGGCTGCAGGCGATGGCCGTCGCTACCTGCTGCAGATCGTTCCGCACAACCCGGAGTTCTACGCCGGTCCACAGGGGCTGCTGCGGGGCTCCACGGCGGGTGCGCTGTTCACGATGAACGACCTGCCCTACGTGATCGGCCTGCTGAGCGAGGACCCGCCGATGGATGACGAGCTGCGGCGGATCGACGCAAGTGGCGGACCCTTCTACCGCGAGCCTGTGCTCAGTTGGCAGTCGGAGTACGACCTGCCGGAGTTCGCCGAGTACCTGCGCATCAAGCACCCCCAACCCTAAGGGTGCATGGAGGCGATGACGATGAGCGGCCCGGTCCTATCTGTGGCGACAGTCGCGCTGGTTCTGTGCTCCCTGCCTGTTGCGGCGCAGGAGCCCTGGGTTTGTCCGGAGTGCCGCTACCGCACTCAGATCACCGCGCCCACGGTGTCGCGGGAGGCAGAGTCCAGGCAGGTCGAATGCGCCCTTGACCTGCCGCAACTGTTGCAGCAGGCCGGGGTTGAGGGCAAGTTCGACCCGGCGTCCCTCCGCCTGGTCGAGGGTGGCAAGCAGGTGCCCTTCGTCTACCGCACCGAGTACAACCCTCGCCTGCGTCACGACGAAGCGTACCTGGCCTGGACGTCCCGCTCACGTCCTGGGGAGACCTCGACCTGCGATGTCTACTGGGACACGGAGGAGGCGGGCGTGAAGGCTCTTACCTTCGCCCCGGCCGCCTTGCCCGTCGAGAACCTGCTGCGGAACCCCGGCTTCGAGCAAGCCGAGGGAAACCGGCCCGTCGGCTGGGAGGTCAGCTCACCGGCCCTGGTCAGCCTGGGCTCCTGGGCGAAGGGCACCGGGCAGCGCTCGCTCCGGATCGCAGTGGACGACACCACGCCCGCCGAGGCCGACCGGACCCTATACCTCTCGCAGACGGTCGACGTGGCACGCTTCGCGGGTCAGGAGTTTCTCTTCGAGTGTGACCTCCTGGCAGAGCGGGCGGCCTACGGATGCCCGGTCAGTGTGCGGATCGAGCAGTACCGCGCCGACGGCTCGCGACTCGGGTGGTTCGCGATTCAGCCCAGGTGGCTCACCGTCGAGCTTGCGCAGGGCCAACTGGTGCAGCTCTCTGAGCGCGGCACCCTCAGCCCGCAGACAGCGACGATCAAGGTGAGCATCGCTCTGCGTTGCTACGTGAACGATGCCGACACCGGCCGTCGCGTTGAGGGACCGGAGTCACACTTCACGGTCCGGCTCGATCGCCTCGTTCTGCGTCCTGGTCAGCGCTGGCCCTGGCCTGGCCTGAGTCACGCCGGGTTCGTTGCGGGAGCACTTCCTTCCGCTCCGGTCAACCACGCCTTCGAGTTTCGCGGGAAGCGTCGGCTGGCTTTCAACGGGGGTTCTGAGGGCACTCGCACGAACAACCTCGAGGGTGACGCCTCCACCGTCCACTGGGGACTGGAACGCGGCACCCTTGAGCTCTGGTGTCGGCCGAACTGGGACGCTGAGGATGGCGTCGAGCGAACGCTCTTCTATGGACTCGCCTACAACCATCGCCTGCAGTCACAACTGCGCAAGCGTGGCAGTGACGGCCGGAATGCCCTGGAGTTTGCGATCGTCGATTCGGGCGGGACCCGTCGCAGTGTGAGCGCACAGGCCGAATTCCGGGCAGGAGTCTGGAGCCACCTCGCAGCGACCTGGGACTTCCCGCGGGCACAACTCGAGCTCTTCGTCAACGGACGGCTGATCGCCTCAACGGGACCGGGCGACACGCCCTGGCCTTGCAGCCGCGAGCATACCGTGGAGGGCATGGCTCCCGGAATCGGCATCTCAGAGACCGACACGCGCAGTCTGCCGATGCAGGCCTTCCTCGGCGGCGACCGCAACTGGGACGAGCCTGGATCGGCACAGGCTGCCATCGATGAGTTCCGCATCTCCGATAGCGTGCGCTACCAGGGAGACTTCACACCGCCACGGGAGGAGTTCGCGCTCGATGGAGCTACCCGTGCGCTGTTCCACTTCGAGGACGATGGCCAGGGCGTGCATGCTGCCGACGATGGCATCGTGGGTGGCTACCTGGGTTGCGATGTGGACCCCCAACTTGAGCAGGCACCGCTTGAGGTGCGCAAGGGCGACACGATCACCGAGCAGAAGGTGACGGTCAGGCCGCATGCCTCCGAGGCGCTGTTCCAGTCCAACCGTGCCGAGAACCGCATGAAGGTCACTCGGCCGGTTGAGCAACTCCCCGATCCGCGCTTCATCGACTTCCGCACCCGCAGCGTCGAGCGTGTGGTGAAAGGCAACGGCGAGGAGTTCCAGCTGAGCGTCGGCGGCGACTACCAGCCCTTGATGCGTGCGATCACCTTTGAGCACGCCGCGGCGGAACAGTCCAGGGCAACACTCCTGCCTCGCTGGCGGGCCAACGACAACGTGGTCCCCTTCAGCTTCCAGAGCCTTGCCCAGACGCTTGCGCCGGGGGCCAAGGACGATGCGGAGAAGGCCTTCGAGGTCTTCCGCTACGCGCTGCAGAGCACCAACTACTACGATGCCGGCTACTGCGAGACGCTCCCCACACGGCATCGCGAGCGGGTGTCCTACACCCTCCTCAAGCACCTGAACATCTATCCCTTCGACCAGTGTGGGCCGCTCAACTTCACGATGCGCAAGCTCCTTCTGGCCGCGGGCATCTCCTCCAACGACGCGCCCGGCACCCATCACCAGTTCGAGCAGGCCTTCTACGACGGCAGCCTGCGCCTGCTTGACCTTTCGCCACGCATGTACTGGCTGAACTGGGACAACAGGGCCCGACTGAGCCTGAGGGGACTCGAGGAGAACCCGTACCTTAAGGTCAGGCAGGGGGGAGATGCGAACGCGTGGCTCCCGGGACGGCGCAGTCAGGCCTCCTTCGGCACCGCAGAACGGCCCCACAACATGGACTTCAACCTGCGACCGGGGGAGCGTGCCAGTGTGTCTTGGCACAACGAAGGCCGCTGGTTCGAGTTGACCGAGAAGCGTGAGCCGATCCGCCTGGAGAAGATCCCGCCCTACTTCGGCAACGGGGCACTCCTCTGCGATCTGACTGCCGACGGTGGCGCCTGCGAGCGCACCAACCTCTCCGCTGCAACGACCCCGGAAGGACCTGCCCTTTCTCTTGCCCGAACCGACGCGCCCGGCGTCCTCCTCTACAGGGCGCAGTGCCCCTACATCCTCTCAGACGGCAAGCTCACGGGCGAATACTCGGCGGCGACGGCAGGGGACATCACGGTCTCCCTCTCTTTCGATGAGGGCAGGTCCTATCAGCAGCTATGGTCGAACCCCGGCGCAGCGGGCGCTCTGTCAGTGGACCTGCGCGATCAGATCATGGCGCGGTATGTCTACTGGCTGAAGCTCGAGCTGCGCGCGGGAAGCAAGGCCCGCGTCCTGAGCCCGCAGGTACGCAGCGTGTTCGTGGTGTCGCCGCTATCGCTTCCCGGGAAGCTGCAACTGGGCGACAACCGTATCCGCTTCGTGGCCGGGCCGGTGACCAGCCCCATCAAGACCTCGTGCCAATGGACCGAGCGCTACCTGACAGACCTGGGGATCGACCTCAAGGCTTTGAGCTACTACCACAACAGCGGCGAGGCGCTGCAGAATCTGTTCATCGTGCGGCCCGGCGAGACGTGCCCGGTCAAGGTGTCGCTGCTGGGACGTGAGGCGAAGGGGCAACTGTTTGTGGAGCCGCACTCGCGACTGCTTCAGGCCGGTGCGCCGCAGTCGCTATCGCCGGGCAAGCAGCAGGCCGAGTTCACGGTAAGCCTGCCGGACGCTCCCGAGGGCAGCATCGAGGCCTTCGACCTCGTGCTGCGTGAGGGAGACTCCGAGAGGCGAGTGACGGCGCAGGTGCTCGTCGCTCAGTCGGCCCTCACCTGTGAGGCCGAGGACGCCGCGAAGCTGTCTGGTGGCGCGCTCATCTCACCGCTGGCAGAGCTTGGTGGCGCGAAGGGTGTTCGGTTCGAGAGCCCGGGCGAGATGGCCTTCGAGGTAGACGCGTCGAAACAGGGGGAGTATGCGCTGTGGCTTCGTGCCCGCTGGGAGCCTGGGAGCAGGACGTCGATGACGCTGACTCTGGACGGCGGCAAGGCCCGCCAACTGCAGGCCGAGGCGATGATCGGGTTCAGCGACTGGACCTCGGAGTCCCGAGCCCACACCAAGATGTTCGCCCACTTCGGCGAGCAGTACGGGCAGTGGTCGTGGTACCGTATCGGCGGCGTCAACCTGACGCCGGGCAAGCACACGCTGGCACTCGGAGCGCAGAGTGGGGCCTTCTTCGACTGCCTGACTCTGCTCCCCGCGACTGACGCCATGGACCGGGCGGCGATGAACCTGTTCCAGAACTGGAACTTCGCGCCCTGGTGTGAGCCGCTCTAGTCCTAAGCCGACTTGGCGGCGGCTGCGAAGAGGCCCATCCCGAGCGCGACGGCGACGATGGCCCCATATTGCATCGGTGTGAGGCTGGACTTGAACAGCAGCGCCAGGGCGCCCTGGGCACACAGGAAACCGCCAGCGGTGCCCAGACCCAGCGCAAGATTCGGGTTCATGCACTTGTACAGCAGCATCAGGAGCCAGATGCTAGAGGCGCCGAAGACGTTGCCGAGGATGAAGCAGGGGACAAAACGCTGCGGGGCTGTGCTGCCGTAGTTGAAGATGATCTGGGCCGCGGCCTGCATGGCCCAGTAGATGACCAGCCAAAGGATGTACACGAACTGCCTCCGTGATGCGCTGCTGTTGTGATACATCGGCCGGGTCTGCGGAACCCACGGTAGCCGATCAAACTGCAAACCGCCTCGCACGTCAAGGGGCCGAAGTGCCCTGCGTCGTGCCGAGAGGGTCGTCGGGAGCCAGTATGCCCTTGTGTCGATGTGGATCAGGAGGGAACGGACGGTGTGTGACCTTCGTAGCCAGGCTCAGCCCTACCTCGACTTCGTCTGCCGCGAGTACGGCCACAAGGACAGGGCACATGACTTCCACCACATAGAGCGCATCGTGAGTCGGCTCCCCATGCTGTCCGAAGGCCTATCCCCGCAGTGGGATCGCCTCTACTTCCTGGCCTGCTTCCACGGGTTGCATGCACGGATCCAGAACGAGGAAGCCTTCCGTGAGCGCGTCGAGGCCTTTCTGGGTAGCTTGGGGTGGCAGGACACTGCTGATCTCTTGGCGAGCCTTGCGCGCCACCTGAGAGCTCCTGTGACCGTCGAAGAGCAGATCGTGCATGACGCGAACTACCTGCAGTTGCTCGGGGCCTTTGGTGTTGCCAAGGCCTTCCTCACCGGCGGGGCGCTGGGGCAGTCCTTCGAGGAGACAGCGGACATCTTCGAGCACCAATATCTCGATCGGGTGGAGTTTCTGACGCCTGTCGGCAGGAGGATGGCCGCCGACAGCCGGGCGTACACCAAGGACTTCCTGCGCCGTCTGCGCGAGGAATGGTAGAGGAGTACGCCCGTCTGCAGGTCGTGCGGGGTTACCTCTCTGTCTTCTGCGTCCGTCGGTCTTGCTTCGGAGGCGCGGGCTGACACTCCGGGCATGTGTAGACTGCGCCGCCCAGGAAGCTCTCCTTGAGGATCGCCGCCTTCCCGCAGGCGGGGCAAGGCTGACCGGCCGCTGCGGCGCTCAGCAGACGCGCATACCCACCGGTCTCGTCGAAGAGGTCATGCTCATCGGTCCGGCCTTTGAGCCCGATCGCGCGCTGGATCACTTGCACGACGGCCTTGTAGAGCGCAGTGCGCTGCGCCTTGGTCATATCTACCGCTCGGTAGCGTGGGTGAAGTCGTGCGGCCAGGAGGATGTCCTGCAGGTAGCCGTTCCCGATGCCCCAGGCGCCGGGCTCCGAGATCAGGAAGAACTTGATGGCCCGTTTGTCATCGGGCGTCAGATTCGCAAACAGGCTCTCGAAGTACTCTCGCGTGAATCCCTCATCGGTCGGCTCCAGTGACCGCTTCGCGTACCACGGGTACACCTCAAGCCCTTCCGGTGTGAAGAGCTGGCACGACCCCCAGCCCTGGACCTTGACGCTGAGGAAGGTGCCGTCGCTGAAGCTCAGCAGCAACTGGTGCTTCGCCGGCACCGTCTCTGCCGAAGCGTGATATAGGATGCGTTCCCCACCACCGCCGAGAAGCACCACATGACCGCTGCTGACGCGGACCAGAATCAGCGAGCCGCTCGCCTCGGACCCAAGCACCGACTGGCCCTGGAGGATGCTCGCGTACTCCTCCGGCGGGCGGTTGTAGAAGGCGAACTTGTGCGGCGAGTTGCCCCGCATCGCGGACCCAATCTTCTTGCCCGCCAGCGTCTCGGTGATCTGTCCGGCAAGGGTCACGGCTTCCGGGTGCTCAATCATGACGTGCCTCCACCAGGGACTGCTCGATATGAGAGACTGCCTGCGCATCGGAGTCGCGGATCTCAAGGAGGGTCTGCGCATACCGCTCGCGCACCTCAGGATCGAGGAGCCGTTGCTGAGCCTCCTGCGAGAAGTCGCTCTTCAGGATGTCCTCGAGCTGGTACCTCAACTCGCAGCTTCGTTCATAGCCTTCGGCGGCCAGAAGCAACTCTGTCCCGCCTCCGGGCAGCGCTTGGGCCGCATCGCGCAGGAAGGGAGCCGCCGAGGTGTGGTCGTCGAGCATCATGTTGTAGCAGAGCACACAGAGGTAGCGGAACCAGAGACCGTTGTCCTCCCGCTCCACTTCCTGGGCGAACTCCGGGTTGCGTAGGGTTGACGCCAGGACCTCATAGGCTTTGAGCCCGGCGTGGCGACCACCAATCTCCGGCGTGCGTACCAACTCCACGGCCAGTTGCAGGGCCTCGGTGTAGACGAGCGGCAAGGGCAGCGCTTCGCACTTCGCACCCAGGGTAAGGTACTCTCTCGTCTGCCCGTGCCAGTCCTTGATGACGTCATAGCCCCTGAACCTATTGGGCCCGCCGTAGGGACTCGACCCCAGGAGTATGTCGCCGCCGCTCTCATAGCCGGTGATGAGTACCCAATCGGAGGCGTCCACCACGTGCCCTCTCAGCATCACAGCAAGGCCGCGGCTGATGCTGTCGGTGATGCGCTGAAGGTCCTCGGCCCGGTTGCCCCTGGGGTGCCAGCGGTACCTGTAGCCGACCGCGTCGAAGGCACGGCGGAACAGGTCGTGCACATCGGCTGAGACGCTCTCGAACCCGTAGAAGCCAGGGTTCCACAGCTCATGGCCCATGGTGAATCGAAAGGCGACGCCGGTCACGCCCATGATGCTGTGGTACGGCACCTCCTCACCGACACACTCCACCATGCGGGTGAGAGCCGAGGCGAACTCGCACATCTCGCCAGTGCTCCAGTCCAGGGGCCTGACGCCCTCCAGGTACGTCCTGTTGCCCTCGGTCTTGAGGCTGATGGCTCGTGACACCGTGTCCCGCTCCTCTCTTGGTGTTGGGGCCTTCCCTCACAGGTGCCGTTGCCGGTGCTCCTCAGTGCTCCTCAGCCCGGTACTTCTCCAGGGCCTTGCGCACCCCCGTCTGCATCCAGCCGTTCTGGATCCACGGTATCGCCTCGAGCTGGCTGCGAATCGACTTCCCTCCGCTGCCGCAGTGGGGCTCGAAATCCGCCACCTCGCGGTCAAGCATCTCCGCAGGGACGCCAATCGCCTCGGCACAGGCCATGGCTGCAGCAACCAGGGCCCTCGCGATCTCTTGCGGTTGTTTCTGGTCGCATCCCAGCAGGGACCGGAGACGTATGATGTCCCGCTGGGCGCCCTCGGGGTAGTTCCAGAACCGGCTCAGGAAGTCGCCGACACACACATCCTCCTGGTAGTCGGACCTGGCCTCATACTCGCCTGCATACAGGTCGGGCTGCAACGCCTCCATCGTCTCGCAGGCATCCAAAACGCCGTTCATCACCGTCCGGAGGAGCTTCCAGTCCGTGCTCATCTGTCCTCACTTCCTCAAAGGTACGGGGACGCCGCCATCCCGCGGTCGCTACGCCGTCTCACCACGTAGCCACAGCCTGCCGCAGGGCCTCGATCCCTGCCCGTTCCTCCGCGATGCCCTGGTCCAGGAGCGGCAGCATCACCACGAGGTGCTCCGGGTCTCGCGCGAACTTGAGGACGTTGGTCTCCATGGGGTCACCGGCATGGGCTGCGACGCGGTAACGCTCATACAGCGCGAAGGCCTTCGCGTAATGCTCGGCGGCCTCAAGGAGCGGCTGTCGGGCGTCGTCGCCGAGGGTGTCGGCTGCTTGACGAAGCCACTCGGCGCAGCACTTGCGGGCACTGAGGCGTTCGAAGGTCGCCCAACAGAACCACTCCGCGCGCTTCTCGAAGCTCTTGCTTGAATCCGCAACGTCTCTGCGGTACGCCTCCAGCGCCGCCAGGCCCTGGGCCACACCCCCATGCTCATGAGGTGAGGCCTTCTGCAAGGCCCGCTGCAGGGCCTCCCTGTAGAGCTCCTTGTGCGGCCTTGGCTTGCCGGTGCGCTCAAGAACATAGACCCAGGCCGGCTGCAGGTCGCCGAGCGCAAGCCAGCCACGCCCGACGGGTGCCTCGAACCAAACCTGCCTCACGCCGTCTTTCTCGCGGTAACCAGTGAACAGGCCGCCGTCCCACTGCTCACTGAGGACAGGAGTGCCCGCGTCCACCTGCGGCTTGACGAAGGCCCAGAGACGATCGGCCTCCTTGACCGGCACACCCTTGTAGGAGTAACCGAGACGCTGCGTAAGCCAGCGGAAGACCTCGTAGGGGCCATCGGCCTTCGGGTTTCCGCACACACCGAGGAAGGCAGTCGGCAGGCTGTCATAGCCGTAGCCGAAGCTGAACGCCCAGCCGGTGCCCGCCGTGAACTCGGCAAAGGTGATCGGTGTTCCGGCGTGGTTGAGAGCTTGAACGTGCGCCAGTGGCACCCCGGCACCCAGATAGGGTACGCTCTCGTCCGTCAACTCACGGCCTGCGGGCGCCGACAACGCCTCGGGTCGCACCTGTCCCGGAAGCACCTCCGCAGCCGCCAGCGCCTCTTCCATACTCTCCGCGGCAGCCGCTAGCTCCTTGCGGAGGGGCACCAACACCTGCTCGGCGTGCGCCTTCTGCTTGTCGAGTCTGCCCACGAGCTGCTCCAGCCTCTCGCCACCCTCACCTGTCAGGGACGGGTGCAGAAGCGTCTGGGTTCGGTCGTAGTGCTTCGCCGTCGCCTCCAGACAGGGGCGCACAACAGCCGGGAAGCTCAGCGCTCGTTGCCGCAGGTAGGCCGAGACCGCCCGGGCACCGGCATCCATCCGGACAGCGTTGTCACGGGCATCGGTCCAGCCCTTCTGCGATCGCTGCTCACACTCGGCGCAGAATCCCGGCACCTCGGACATCTGCTTGATCCACAGGTCCATCGCCTTCAGGCCATACACCGCCTGCCGGGTGCGACCGAAGGGCCTCTCCCCACGTATCCTGGCGACAGCCAGGCGCAGCATCTCCAGGTCGGCATCGAGCGCCGGTGTCGTGGTCCGCGCCGGTGACAGCGCCCAGGCCCCCGAGACGTAGGACACCGGGTTGTCCAGGTAGCCATTGAGGCAGGCGCCGAGGAGCCTGCCCGTCTCGGGATCGGCCTCGGTGATGATCCCGGCCCAGGCCCAGGGGACAAAGCCATGGGGCCCCTTGGTCTCCCACTCGCGCTCGATAAGTATGACGTGGCCCGCACGCATCTCCTTGTGGAACACCGCAGCGACTGCTCGGCGATGCGCGAGCAGGGCCTTCGGGTCCGGGCTCTCTGCTTCGGGGAGACGCAGCTTGCGGGCAGTCAGCCCCAGACTCCTTGCGAGTGGGCGGATCGCAGGGGTACTCAGCCACGAGGCAACATGCCACCAGGACGTGCAGGGCTCGCAGGGGTCAAGACCGGGGCAGAAGGCACTCGCCGACCGACAGAAGACCGTCTGGTAGTCGCCGTCGCGACCAAGCAGCCTTGCGGCCGCCACGAGCGATAGCGACACGGAGTCTTGCGACATCCCTTCGCCCTTCAGGCTGAGGGAAGCGTAGTCGGGTACTGCCGATCCTCCATCACGGCAAGTCGAGTCGCCGCGAGCAGTTCCGCATACCAGGGCCAGAATGAGGACAGTGGCGAGAGCCTCGCACACCGTTACACAGGTTGTCACATCGCACCTCCCACTTGCGCGACACCGTGTGCCGCTTGCCCCCGCGCCTCCCTTGACGGGCGGCCAGGCAGTACCCTTCCGCGTCTGGCGTCTGCTTCCTGCCTGAGGAAGGGCCTTGCGGGGGACAGCAGGGGGCAAGGGCGTCGGAAGTGCACAAGGAAGAAGGAAGTTGAAGGACCTTCTCTCAATGTTACTCTGTATATGTGGTCAACGTAGCCCGGTGGCACTCAGCAGGTGCTGGAGTGGACGTGACCCGCTCTGTGGGCCTGACTGGGCTCTGGCCTCCGTGCGCGCTCTCGTGTTGAGGGTTCGCCTCTGTGTACATGCCTGCACAACCTCCAGCGCCAGTGCCCCTTCGGGAGTGAGAGCAATGAGTGCCACTCGCCTTTCACTGACCCTTGTGGCCATCTTCGCTATCGCCTGGACTACCGGGTGCTCTCGCGAGGAACAGCCTCCCGGACTCCAGCCCGAGGTCGCGAGCAACGGCGCCGAATCCTCTGCCGAGACCGGCGCGTCGTCTGGAGGTGCCTTGCCCGAGCAGCTCGCGGTCCAGGCGATCGCCAGCGGCAACGAAGGCGAGTTGCGCCGTCTCCTCGCTGGCGGGCTGGACGCGAACACTCCTCTTGGGGTGCGGAAGGGGACCCTCCTACATCAGGCGGCGATGTCGGGCAAGGTTCACCTTGCCGCCGTCCTACTTCGCGCGGGCGCCGACCCGAACGCCAAGAAGACCGATGGTCAGACGCCGCTCCAGGCAGCCGTGTGGGGTGGTCATCCGGAGCTCGTGAAGCTGCTGTGTGAGAACGGAGCCAGGGCAAAGGAGCGCGGGCAGTCCGGGCAGACGGCTCTGCACACAGTGGCCCTGCGGGGCAGGCAGTTGTGCGAAGAGGAACCCACGATCGGCAGACTCGCCAAGTCGGAGAGGAGCGCTCAGCACGCGGCTGCTGTGCAGGCCAACCTGAAGTCACTGGAGATACTGCTGGCTGCCGGCGCGGACGCCAACGCGGTCGATGCCGAGGGCAATACGCCGCTTGCCCTCGTTGAGCCCAGCAGCCCCTTGATGCGGCTGGACGCCTACACTCAGACCGTCAAGGCACTGCAGCAGTCGGGTGGCCGCAACTCCAACAAGTACAAGGACCTCAGCCCGACCGAGGCGGCCTGCGTGGCTGCAGGGACTGGCGACACCGACAAGCTCCGTGCCTTGCTTGCACAGGGCCTCGACCCAGACGCGCAGTTGCGCTCCTACTCTCAATGGGAGACCGTCCAGAGGAAGATCGATTGGCCCTCCACAGACCCTGTGCCGATGCACCCCCTTGACGCAGACAGGGAGGTCAGCCGGCCCCTGCACTGGGCCTGCGCGGCCGACCAGATCGGTGCCGTCCGCCTCTTGCTCGAGCATGGTGCGAAGGCGAAGGCCCTCGACACAGATTCCACGGCACCCCTTGGGACCGCTATCGATCACGGCAGCGTTGAGATGGTGAAGCTACTCCTCGCCCAGGGCGCCGACCCGAACACTTCCCGTACCAGTCGAGGCACTGCGCTGTGCAATGCGGCAATGGTGCGAGGAGACAAGGGCGTCGAGATGCTACGCGTGCTACTCGCCGCCGGGGCCGATCCAAACAAGCAGACCAGCGCGGGTGTGGCACCGATTCAGTTCGTCGGCGAGGGTAGATGGGGCCAGCGGAAGGCCGAGTTACTTCTGGACAAGGGGGCGCGACTGACCCTAGAGACCGCAATCGTTCTGGAGCGGACGGACGATGCACTCGACCTGGTCGCCAAGGGACAGGGCATCAAGGAGACCGTGACCCAGGCGCCCTACCCTCTGACGATGCGCGATTTGGCGCACCTGCATCACCAGCCCCAGGTGGCCGAGGCCCTCCAGAAGCGCGGAGTGCGGATGTCCATGATCTACGCCATCATGTTCGCCGGGGACGCGACGGAGGTCGAGAGGCAACTGCGCGCCGGTGCGGTTGCCCGGGGCTCTGCAGAGATGGCGGACTACCTGCGCGGGGCGATCCTCAAGGGCCACGTGGAGATAGTGCGCGTGCTCCTCGAGTACGGGGCCAACGTCAATGAGCCGGACCAGAACGGACGCACGCCGCTGGACTACGCTCGGCTGAGCAACAAGCCTGAGATGGTCGAGCTGCTCCGTAGCCATGGGGCCAAAGAGGGCAAGGGCCGGCGGCGCTAGCATCCCAGTTCCGCAAGCCGACAAAGCTCCGCCTTGGAGACACATGCGGGCCCGCTGCCAGGGCGGTCGGTTGCCGAACCGCGGGAAGTGGGCCCATGCCAGAGCGGATGCCGCGTCTGATGCCCCTGGCACCCTTTGAGGCAGTCGCCGTGACCGGCCGCGACTACGTGTGGTCGCGGAGCATCGCCCCGGACCCAACGTAGACCTGCCCCTTTCAGAACCGCAAGGGCCGCGGACACAGTCTCGGTACTCCTGCGGCCTTCCTCGCGTTGGGGGCAGCACGTGCTTGTCCTGCTTCCGCGTTCCGGTCTCGCGGTCTACTCGCTCTGCTGCTGTTCCTCCTTCTTCTTCTCGGTACCCGACAACTCTGCAGTAACGGAGCCGAAAATGTCGGTAATGTCAAAGGTCACGCCATATCCCAAGGCCGGACTCTCGCCGCCTCCAAAGGCGCCACCGGCAGTCAGGCTGAAGCGATCAGCGATGTGGCGAGCCACCCCTAGGTAGAATGGCCTGTCCGCGCCACCCATGCCGTACCCGGCGACTAGCCCCCATGTGGGCTCGCCTGGCTCGCCGGTCACGGTGAAGATGCCCTTGGCCGGGAGCGTGACAAAGGCCTCAACAAGGACTCGAGCCGGTGCGCCGTCACCAACGCTATACTCGGTGAAACGCCACCAGGTGGTGCAGGTGAGATCGGCCTCCGGATCCGGCGTGTAGATCGTGTGGCGCGATCGCGGTAGCCACGCGCCTATGCCGACCAAGACAGTGACGTCCTTGTCGACCACCACGGTAGCGAGCTCGAGGGGACTGTTGGGGCCAGCCAGTAGCTTAAGGAGCGAAGCACCGATCAACCCCCCGCTTCCTCCGGGGGAGGGCGCCCCCTCCCGCGTTCGGTCTGAGTAGCTGAAGGTGTAGTTGCCGCCCTTGATAGTCAGGATGCCGCCCATGTATCTCGTGGCCACGTCGACGACGTCTTTGGTCTTAGCGAGGTTTTCGCCCAGCTTTGTGACCGCCGCCGTCTTTGCGTCTCCCGTGTCGCCTCCCAGCGCGGTAAACTCATCGGGCCTGAGCGTCGGTGACGTCTTGCCCTTGCGCACTGCCGCACGTAGCACCTTCACTCCGCTGGGACTATCGGGCCACACGACCTGACTGAACTCAACCATCCCTCCCGGCAGGTGACGGATCACAATCGGGTTCGCGACCGGCTCCGCGACCGGCTCCGCATAGGCAGAAGCCACAAGAACAATGCAACACAGGCATACTATCAGGCAGATCCGCTCCACGACCATCACTCCCTCCAGATATGGGCCGAGCAAGGGTGTTCCGTATCTGTCCACGGGTCCGGCAGCAGGGCCTACGGCTACGACAGCACCGGGTTAGTCACTCTCGGCGGCAGGAAGGCGCAGGGCGGCAGTACCGTCGGCCGTGGTGGACCCAGGGGGCAGCAAGGTACCGGGATCTGGTCCTTCTGCTGGCCGCATACTGCCACGAACAGCGGTCGCTAACGGACTGTGCGGGCGAATAGAGGCTGGAGACATGGAGAGGTAGGACCATGAGGACGACGGGAAGACGCACATTTGGTCCACTTCACACCAAAACTGGTTCCTTCCGTCGCCGCCTATAATAGCGCAAACAAGCGCATAATGTCAAGATCGAGCGCACGTCGGCCGAATTGCCGTCACAAGACACTGATATACACGGAAATGCGCAGATCGCGCCCCTCGCCGTGGTGGCACTGCCTGACAACAGGCAGACATGGATGGCTGGCAGCTATCGGCCTGACGGACGGGTGCTGCGCAGACGGGCGTGAAGAAGGTGTCCCCGGCTCGGGAGGGAACACAGAGGCATGACAGCGGTTGCGATGCCGTGAGGCGCCGACCCAAAGCCTTGTGCAAGGCTCCAGAGGAGATGACTGTTCGTGAACGAGTCCGTCCGACGTGCCCGAGAGGTGGCCCTGGGAATCCTGCAACCCAGCGAGCGCGACCTGG
This sequence comes from Armatimonadia bacterium, assembly GCA_039679385.1. Taxonomy (NCBI): domain Bacteria; kingdom Bacillati; phylum Armatimonadota; class Armatimonadia; species Armatimonadia bacterium. The sequence goes on from JBDKVB010000164.1 coordinate 29,910, forward strand.
CGCACGGTCTGGAGTTGCATGCCAACTCCGTCGTTGTTGATGCCTACGGCTTCTCGCCCAGTTCCGCCGTCGACGGGGAGGCCGTGAAGGCGGCGGTTGAAGCCGGTGCCTCAGACTCCGAGCTGCAGGACTTGCTCGAGGACATGAGGATGACCCGCTGCGTGACCGATGCCCGCGAGCGCGAGGAGTTTGTCGGCGCCTGGGAGGCGGCCGGGGTCAACTGCATCGTCCAGAACTCGGGCGAGGAAGGCCAGGCCGTCGACCGCCTGCTCAAGCGCCTGGCCCGCTTCACCTACCTCACCGACATGATGCCCGAGGTCGTGAGCAAAGCCGTGCGCCCGGCCGATATCCTTGCGACAGGCAAGGCCGGAAAGCGCTGCCTGTACTTCACGGGCAACGGCGTGCCGCTCGCGCAGAGCTGGGAGTCGGCGGAGTCCGAGCTAAGGTACATCCGCACCTTCTTTGAGCTCGGAATCCGGATGATGCACGTTACCTACAACCGGCGCAACATGCTCGGAGACGGCTGCGCCGAACCGGCGAATGGCGGGCTGAGTGATCTGGGGCGGATGGCCATCGCCGAGATGAACCGGGTCGGGGTCATCGTTGACGTGGCCCATTCGGGCTGGCAGACGAGCCTGGAGGCAGCGCGTGCCTCCAGCCGGCCGATGGTGGCGAGTCACTCGGGGTGCTGCGCAGTGAACGTCCACGCGCGCTTCAAGCCCGACGAGGTGATTCGGGCGATCGTCGATACCGGCGGCTACCTCGGCATCTGCTGCGTCCCCGCCTTCCTGGGGCGCAGTGGCGACATCAACGCCCTTCTCGACCACATCGACCACGTGGTGAAGACCTTCGGCGCCGACCACGTGGCCATCGGCACGGACACCGCCTACACCTCCTCCTTCGCCGGTGCTGAGAACGCCAAGATACCGGCCAGGCGTCGTCAGCGCAGCAGGTTCGAGAACTTCTGGCCGCCGAAGGACCCGCTCTTCTCGCCGGAGTGGCAGAAGCCGCACATGTCCCAGAGCCTGGCGTGGACCAACTGGCCCCTCTTCACGGTGGGCATGGTTCAGCGGGGCTACTCGGACGAGGATATCCAGAAGGTACTCGGCGGCAACGTGGTGCGGGTGGCGGAGGAAGTGCTTTCGAGCGGCGCCTATGCTCCGCTTCCGGCGGGCAAGGGAAACGCTGCCTCCGCCTGAGGTTTGCAGGGTCTGCGAAGTCGTCAACCCCGGGGCCGCTGAAGAGGCGACCCCGGGAAGGTCTCTGTCTCTGCTACAACGCAAATCGCCCCGACAGGTCGCCGTCGCCCGTGGAGAGCATCCAGGACAGCGCCTTCGGGGGCTCGAAGGACTCCCTTACAAAGCCCCGGTTCCGCACCTGCCGTATCTCCCACTCGACGCGGTCATCGTACACGCGAAGCATCCGGTACCCGTTGGGCCATTCGGCGAAGGCCGGGTTCACCAGGTGGTCCCGGTCGCCGGGCCGGTTGAACTCGGTCCAGTGAGTGTGCCCGCAGAGCGCCCCGCGGAAGTTGGGGGCACTATTGAGAGCCTCCAGGACCTCCTTGCCGACGGCACACTTGGGAATCCGGTAGCCACAGGAAGAGACGCCGGTGTGGTTGAAGAGCGGGTAGTGCCAGACGAACAGTGTCGGGGTCTTCGTGTCCGCCGCGAGGGTGTCGCGGAGCCACTGGATCTGCTCAGGCCTGGCGCACACACCCCGTGAGGTCTTCGGGTCGTAGAAGTTGCTGATCGTGCCATCGGCCTGGTACCAGTAGGAGCCATCGAGGACGATGAACCGCAGCGGGCCTTCCTGGAAAGTGTAGCTGGTGGCGTGACCGGGGAACATGCCCGCGCACAGTTCCAGCGCATCGTTGCGCGAGGAAGCCAGGAACCCGTCGTGGTTGCCGATGCAGCCGTACACCGGGATCCCGGCCTCGCTGCAGATGCGGCCCAGGCTCGCGAACTGGGGTTGCGTTCCGTTATCGGTCATGTCACCGGCGATGAGGGCGAAGCGGGTCTTCTCCTCGCCCAGGTCGGCCAGGGTCTCGGCAAGCTGCACCTGCGCCGGACCGTTGAGCTTGTTGTTCATCCAGTTCGAGCGCCCCGTGCCCAGGTGGGTGTCGCCGAGGAGTGCGAACTGGTACACCGGGTCTTGCACCGGACGGTTCAGGCTGCGCAGTTGGAGCCGCAGGAAGCGTCCCGCCGGTCGGAAGTGCGGACCGGCGACCATGATCGTGTGCCTGCCCTGGGGCATGAGCCAGGTGACGAGCTCGACGCGACTCGGTGGTCGGTCGCCGGTGCATACCGGGGCCGGTCCGGTCAGCGCATTGCCTTCGCCCTGCCAGCCGGGGGCGTAGTTGACCATCGGCGCAGCAATCACCGTATCGTCGCACAGTACCGTGGCCCGGAGACCGGGACGAAGATCGGCGTCCGGCTCAAGCTCCAGGGCACCGGTCACGTACATCGGCCGGGGTGCATCGACCGCGAAAGCCAGCATGCCGTCGGCCGGGATCGCCGGGCTCGGTTCGCCCGCCGACCAGTCCTCCGCAGACTCGAACCCCGCTGCCAGAACCCCCGACCGCCCATCCAGGGACAGCTCGCCTCCGGGCTGCAAGGTGACGGCGCGCCGGTCGGTCTGCGAGCGGAGAGTGGCGGCGATGACCGGGTAGGTCGTGATCGGCGGCTTCGGCAGACGGGTCTTGCGCAGCACCACATCGTCGAACCAGCTCTCGCCCGAAGTCACCATCGCCAGCATGACCTCGCGGTCTGTCTTCCGCCATTCCTCGCCGCGCAGGGCTCCCGTGATGAGTACCCAGCGGCCCTCGATTCCGCCGGAGGACTGGGCCTTCGTATGGCGCTGGCTGGTGCCGTCGCTCGCGGAGACGTAGAGCTGCACGCCTCCGGTCATCGCCGCCCACACCCAGGCTGAAAACACGTAGTCGGACTGACCGTCGACGATGCCGTCGAGGCGGAAGTACGCCCCGCCGGAGCCTTCGGTCGGGGTCACACGCAGGGAGTGCTCGCCGGTATGAGCGCGAATCGTGTCGCCTGCGTAGGCCGCACGGTAGGTGTGCAGGTCCGGAATCTGGCCCTCGAAGCCCTCGCTGAGGACGATGCCGGTGTCACTCTTCGTTGCGGCCTCAAGGGCGGGGTCGGCCTGGCTCAGGGCGGCCAGCAGACCGTCTCCCGTCGCGGCAAGGCCGACTACGGCGACCAGGTTCTTCCCGAAGGTTCGCCTGTCCACGAGCTATCTCTCCCGTCGCCCCCGATCGGCGGGGCTTTGCGTTGCAGCACGTCGGTCTTCGGTGCCCTAGACCGGCATCAGATGGGGCCGGTTGGTGCAGACGATGTCCGCGCCAAGATCGACGAAGCGCGGCCACAGGGCCGGGTTGTCTACCGTCCAGACGCAGAGGCGGACACCGGCTGCACGGGCCTTCTCGACCAGTGCCGCATCCACCTGGCGGTACTCGATGTTGAAGTAGGGCAAGCCCTTGTCGATGGTGGTCTGCAGGTCGGTGGCCTTCCCTGAGATCAGGGCCAGCAGCGGGACCGTCGAGTACTTGCGGACCTCAAGCACCGCCTGGAGGCCGAAGGAGGAGATCATGCTCTGCTCGAGGACGCCGCCCTTGCGCAGGATCTCGACCACCTTCTGGGCTGTCGCGGCATTGCCCGAGGACTTGATCTCCACGTTGATGCGAAGACGCTTGCCGAGAAGAGCGACGACCTCGGCAAGGGTCGGAACACGCTCACCGACGAACTCCGGCTTGAACCAGCTCCCGGCGTCGAGGGCCTTGATCTGGGCGAGCGTCATCTTGGCTATGGGGCCCGTGCCGTCGGTGGTGCGGTCGACCGTTCCGTCGTGCATGACGACGACCTCACCGTCGGCTGTGAGGTGCACGTCGAGCTCCACCCACTGCGACTTCGTCTCCAGGGCCTTCCTGAAGGCAGCCAGCGTGTTCTCCGGTGCAAGGGAGGAGGCGCCACGGTGGGCCATGAGTGCCGGCGTCTTGGCCTGAGGGGCCTGACTGAGCGCAAGGTCGGTGCCGGTCTTCGTTGCAGTCACGCCGACCGTGTCGGCGTGACTCAAAGCTGCCAGCAGACCGTCTCCCGTCGCGGCAAGACCCACTACGGCGACCAGATTCCTCCCGAAGGTTCGCCTGTCCACGAGCTATCTCTCCTGCTCCGCTAGACTGCGGGGTTATGTGACGTCTCGCGTCGGTTCTCGCTGCACTCTATCGAAGGAAGTACTCCTGGCTGGTCGGCTCCGCATCTGTCGTCATCACGATCCCCAGCTTCCGGAGTCCCAGGTTGTCGCCCGGTCCCGGCTGGTGCGTGAGATGCATCTGCAGGCCGCGCAGACGGGTAATCTGGTCAACGCCGGCCTTGGCAGCAGGGTTGGCGTCCGCGCTGATGCCCAGTGCAACCAGAAGCTCCTGGACATTCAGGCTCGCAGAACTCGAGGCCAGGCAGGTTCGCTTGAACTCGGTGAGGCTCCTTACCATGCTCTCGGGGAGCAGGTTGAGCCCCTCCGGCAGACCGGCAAGGCGCTTGATCCCGTTGAGAATCGCCGCCGAGGCCGAGTGCAGCAGGGGCGAGTTCTTGCCCGTGACCATCGTCCCGTCGGGCAACTCCAGGGCGGCGCCGCAGTAGAACCCGTCACTGCCCTTCTGGGTGCGCTCCGCCTCCTCAGCAGCATCCCGGGCCGGCTGGACCACACTCCGGTCCGTCGGGGTGAGAGACAGACGCACCATGAGCTTCTCGGCACGCTCCAGTACATGCCGCGACGCCAGGCCACGACGCGCTTCCCACAGGTGGCGGAAGTACCGGCGGATGACCTCCTGCTTCGAGGCCTCGCGGACCACCTCGTCGTCGGTGATGCCCGCTCCCGCCCGATTCACACCCATATCCGTCGGAGACTGGTACTGGAAGGTCTTGATACCGTGGGCGGTGATGCGGTCCAGAATCGCCTTCAGGATTGGGAAGGCCTCAATGTCCCGGTTGTAGTTGGTGGTTGTCTTGCCATAGGCCTGTAGGTGGAAGGGGTCAATGAGCACCAGGTCGTCGAGGTCCACCGTCGCGGCCTCGTAGGCGATGTTGACCGGATGGTCCACCGGCAAGTCCCAGATGGGGAAGGTCTCGAACTTCGCATACCCCGAGCGCCGGCCCTGACGGCAATCGTGGTAGAGCTGCGACAGACAGGTCGCCAGCTTCCCACTCCCCGGTCCCGGAGCCGTCACCACGACCAGCGGGGCAGAGGTCTCGATGTAGGGGTTCCGCCCGTAACCCTCCTCCGACACAATGAGGTCCACGTTGTTCGGATAGCCCTGGATGACCCGCTGCGGATACACCGGAATGCCCTTGGCGGTGAGCCGGCGCATCAGTCGCTCGGTGGTAGACCCCTCCTGAAAGCGGGTGATGGCCACCGACACCCGGGTGATGCCCCACTCGCGCAGGTCATCGAGTGCCTTCAGCGTCGCCCTGTCATAGGTGATGCCGAAGTCGCCGCGGATACGGCCCTGCTCCAGATCGCCGGCATAGACGCAGAAGATCACCTCGACCTTGTCCTTGAGGCCCTGCAGGAGACGCATCTTCACGTTCGGATCGTAGCCCGGCAGGACCCTTGCGGCGTGCATGTCAAAGGTCAGCTTGCCGCCGAACTCCAGGTAGAGTTTGCCTGCCGCTCGGTCCACACGGTCCAGGATCGCCTCGGTCTGCTGGTCAAGGTACTTCTGGTTGTCGAAGCCAACTGAGAACATCAGTTCCTCCTGCAAGGGCGTGTCTGCCCGGAGGTTCGTCCCTACGGGCGGGATACCTGCCCGACTTGCCGTCACGGCATCCTGCCTCAGATTCTCTGCGTCTTGCCGATAGGCCGGGAATGTCACTGCGGCTCGAAGGGCGAAATAGCACGGCGTGGCTACCCGGTCAGTGGTACGCCAAGCTCCCAGTATACGCTCTTTGACCAGACCACCTCATCAGGAGCCAACCATGCCTATCCTCAAAGCTGAACTGCCCGACCTGTTCACCTTCGCCGACGGCACGCATCTTCAGAAGGCCGCAGACTGGCCGCAGCGTCGTGCCGAGTTGTACGAGCTCGCCGTGGGCCTCGAGTACGGTTGTATGCCTCCGACGCCGACCGCCGTCCATGCCGAGTTGCTCCACCCGAGCACCATCAAGGCGCCTGTGAAGGCCGCCCACAAACAATACCGCCTGAACGTGGAGGGTGGCAAGCGCCCCTTCTGGTTCATCCTCGATCTGCTGATCCCGGAGGTCGAGGGTGGTGGCGACCACAAGCTCCCCGTAGTCATCAACGGTGACGGCTGCTGGCGCATGATCACGGACGAGATCGTGGCGGAGGTTCTGGGCCGCGGCTACGTCCTCGCCACCTTCAACCGCACCGAGATCGTGCCGGATGCCTACCGCAACGAGCGGGACACAGCCTTGTACCTCGTCTATCCGGACCTGGAGTTCAGTGCCCTCGCCGCCTGGGCCTGGGGCTATCACCGGGTCGTCGACTTCCTCCTCACCCAGGACTTTGTCGATCCCGCATGCCTCGCAGTGGTCGGCCATTCCCGGGGCGGCAAGACCGTGCTGCTTGCCGGGGCGACCGACGAGCGCATCGCTCTCACCGCTCCGAACGACTCCGGCTGCGGCGGGTCAGGTTCCTATCTGTGGCAGGGCGAGGGTTGCGAGAAGCTGGCCGACTTGATCCGTGCGGTGCCCTTCTGGCTTGGACCTCGCGTCGCCGAGTACGTCGACCGTGAGGAACTCCTGCCCTTCGACCAGCACTTCCTCAAGGCCCTGGTGGCGCCCCGGGCACTGCTGTCCACCGAGGCGCTCGGCGATCTGTGGGCCAATCCCTCCGGCACCTACCAGGTGCATCGGGCTGCTCGCGAGGCCTATCGTTTCCTCGGGGCAGAGGATCGCATCGGCATCTGGTATCGCGAAGGCGAGCACCGTCACGGAATCGTCGACTGGAAGGCCTTCCTCGACTTCGCCGATCTGCAGTTCCGTGGCCTGCCGACGAGCACACCCTTCGACATGAACCCCTTCCCTGAGATGCCGGCTGCTTTCTCCTGGTCGGCGCCGCTCTGAGGGACGAGGAACCCTTACAGTAGCGTCGGATAGAGGCGAGTGGCGCAGATTGCGCCGAGCCTCTACCTCGAGAGAAGCAGAGGAAGGAACCGCGGCGCATCCTTGTGGGTGCGCCGCTTCTTTTGTGGTGGATATAGCCCCTTCGGGAAGGTGTAGAGGTGGATCGTCACTAGACATCTTGTCAGCGAAACCACTTATGGTAGTAGTGTGAGGGAACCTTTTCTATATCTATATCCTTCATGTATATGGTACTGTGTACATGAGGGTCTGGTGAGGTTCGACGGCGTCCTCGTGTGTGCCTCTCCGCCAGACCCAACCGGGCGAGCAAGGTCTCCCTCGTCCCCTCAAGGTTCGGAGGTGGGTAGATGCGCAAGCGCCGTCGCCTACGCATCGAGGTCATAGTCTACGTGCTCGCCCTGGTGGCCGTGGTCGGCCCGCACTGTCTCGACAACTGGTCGAGAGTGGCACGCGTCGCCGCCTTCATGGGGGTCAGTCCGACGCAGGTCCGGCCTGACCGCCATTACGGCTGCCCGTATTACTGGCTCCTGACGCTTGCCACGCCCTTTGCGTATGAGGTGTTCAGCGAGGATGGCAGGACGGTGGCATCCGTCGACCTGTTCAGCACCAACGATGTCCTGAGGGTGGCGTTCGAGAAGGGAGCCGGCCCGACGATGCCGATGGAGCCCACACGAGCATCGGAACGTGGGAAAGAACTCCTGGCGCGGTACTATGGTGTGGCGCCTATAGATCTTGAAATCGTCAGTACTGACGTGGGAAATGGCTACACCATCGTGCAGTACCGAAACGTGGCCACCGGAGAGAAGTACAAGGTGGAGGCCTACGGAGGCCGGGCAATCAGCTTCTACAAACCCCGTCACTGAGGGGTGCCCTGGGCCGCCAGCCAGCCCTGAGCTCCGACCGCAAGCCTGTTGAGGACGCAGTTTCGATCCTTCTACGCTGTAGGGAGCGTGAACGGTATGACGAGTGCAAAGCTGGGCGTTCCTGTCGCAATAGCTCTTGTGTGTGCCCTGGGTGCCTGTCAGCCGCAGACGGGAGACCAGCCGGGACAGCCGCAAAGCCAGGCGACTGAGCCCGGCGGCGCTTCTGCGCAGCCCAACAACGAAGCGACCACGCCACAAAGCTCCACGGCAGAGCCAGCCGCGTCCGCGGCACAGGAAGGGACGCAGGCGACTTCGACGGCGAAGCGCTCTCCCGAGCAGATCGTCGCTGACTTCCTTCAGTGCAAGCCGGAGGACCTCACCCTCAAACGCGAGGAGGGAGGGGCCAAATCTAGCCCCTCGCACGGCGCCTTCCGATTCGAACTCGGAGCTGCCACACAGCAACGCGAGACCGGATCCGTTGTCGTCGACGTCGAGCGCGGGTTCGTGACCCAACTTCGCTTTGCAAGCCGCTTCCCGAGAGAGGCCGGTATGAAGTCCACTCCGGAACTGGATGTACGGTGCAGGAAGCTGGCAGAGCCTTGGCTGGCTCGCGTCTGTCCGCTGAAGCGTGACCGGCTGGGTGACGGCGAAACCACGGTCATGGGTGGGCGAACCTATTGCATCAGGTGGGAAGAGGGGGCCGGCGAGCCCGGAGTGTGGACCGGCAGCCGGGTCCTGATGGGCTTCGACATGACCAGGGGCCAGCTCGTGTCCTACCTTCTGCGCGTCGCTCCGACGAAGGTGCCGAAGCCGAAGCTCGGAGAAGCTGAGGCGCGACGGGAGGCCGAGGCAGTCGCCAGGAAGCTCGGTGAGCAATACAGCGTCGGCCCTGATGCGAGGCTCGTGCTGTCCAGTGCCTATGCGCCTGAGGAGGGGCCCACCTGGGAGTTCACGCTCCATCACGGGACCGGGACGGACGCGGTCGTCATCGATGCCGTCAAAGGTTCGGAGGTGAAGCCCGGATGGACAGCGCCCACCGTCCCGCGGTAAGGGTGTGGTGGTGGATCTGGATGATCCCACTCTGTCTGCTGTGTTCAGGGTGCCCACATCCCCTGCTGCCTGTGGAGGAGGAGCGGCTGTCCGTCCAGGAGGAGCGACTCGCTATCAGCAAGGCGCTCAACCTACCTCCAAGCCGTCTCATCGGCACCGGGGCGGTACTTGACGTGCCAACAGGTGGTCGCATGTGGGACATACAAGGGGTAGGGGAGAATGCCAAGCCTGTCGTCGGGACCGTCTTCACGCTGTTCTCGCAGGTCTGGAGCTACACTGTTCATCAGAGCGCGGACCCCAACAACAGGTGGCCTCTCATCGACAGCCCGCATCCTGTCAACTCTCAGACTGTGGTGCCTACCGCTCACAAGCTGGCTTCGCGTCTATGGGGTCTGCAGCCCAGCGATATCGAGAGGGAAGCGGTGCGCACCTCTTACGGTATGGCGCAGGACGGATCGCAGGTCCCCTATCTGAGTGTGAAGATGACCTTCCGACGTGAGTCGCAGCGGTCGCCCCTGCATGTCACGATCGACTTCGATGAGAGCACTGGTGCTTGCTTCAACGTGCAAGCGCTGTTCAGCGAGAAGGGCCCCTAGCGTCCATAGGTATCTCGCCTGCCTTCCTTGGTATGGCCGTGACGCGCGAGTTCCCTGCAACGAATCGCACCGCCACCACTCGCTGCGGAGCGCGAGCCAAAGGACTTGCCGGAAGCTGGGTTGTCGTGCGCTGTGCCGTGTCACAGGCCGGGAGGGCGCTGCCGTTCAACGCACTCCCAGGGTGCGGCGTATTCCCATCTCTGCGATGACTGCGAGGATGAGGAAGCTCACCGCGTAGGAGAAGGCGTTAGCCACGGCGGTCGCCTTCAGAACCAGCTTCGTGTCGCGGTGCTTGCCGACGGAGAGAACCAGCACGAAGGCCTCCACACACAGAGTCACCGCATAGGACCGCAGCATGAGCAGTAGTGCCCGGCCGTACTCGTGCTTGACCATGGCGGTCTTCCAGCCACCCTCGAAGGCGCCCGCTACATACCAGGCCAGACTCACGAGCGCCGAGGCGGCGTTCGCCAGTACGGCGTAACCGAAGCCCTGGCCGGTCGTGAGCGTCAGCATGGCCTTCAACACCCAGGCCTCCAGCAGCACCGTCACGAGCACGTACAGCCCGAAGCCGATCGCCGCCGCAGCGGCAGCGACGAAGGCCAGACCGAAGACGTCGAAGCCCGAGGAGAACCACATGTCGTCGGCATAGGCGACGGTGGCCGACAGCAGAAGACCTGCACCCACGCCGACGAGGAGGGCGGACTTCCACCAGAACGCCCGGCGACTACCGCCACCAGCCTGCTCAGAACCCACCACGGCTTCCACCCCCCAGGGAAGGGCGCGTTGTTGCATCCCTACTGTCGACGCTTCCGTGCCCACCGTCTCATGTCATTGCCCCGGAAGGCGCAGTGGGCGCATCGGGATCGTCTTTTGGAGCGCTCCGGCGCGCACCTTCACACTCACCGGTCTGCTCTTCGTGCCGATGGTGAGGGTGCCTGATCCGTCGGCCAGACTCGGCGATCGGACCACGTAGTGCCCTTGAGCATCCGTGCGGGTGAGGAAGGTCCTGCCGGCCACCGTCAGCGTCACGTACTTGTTGCGTGCAGGGCTGCCGTCCTCGTTCTGAGCAAGGCCATCAAAGATGGAGTCGTGCCCCGGCGCACCACCAGACTGGAAGGCCCAGGTCCCGAAGGCGCGGTCATAGTAGACATGGACCACCAGCCCGGTCGCAGAAGTCAGGCTCACGGTCGTCGAGAAGGACTGACTGCGCCGGTTGTTGGTCATGTAGGTGCACTTGGAGCTGCTGCGGATCGTCTTGTTCTCGCTCTCACCGATCCCCAGGAAAGACAGCCAGCCCTTGCTGTGCTTCTCGACGCAGGTCGTGAAGTTCGAGGAGCCAGTCCAGTCGCCATAGGTCACGGTATGGCTGGCGATTCTGCCGACGTTACCCCCGCCGACGGTGATGGGACTGTAGTTCGCCTCGACGAATCGCCCGGGCACCGTGTAGTCAAGAGGCCCGATGTTGGGCCCCCAGGTGAAGGGATCCTGCCTGACCAGCGACAGGATCGCGTCGGCCGAGAG
>JBDKVB010000165.1 GCA_039679385.1 Armatimonadia bacterium
CGACTCCTGGGCACCGATGCCCCTGTCACCTACGAGCAACGAGAGGGTGCCCTGGTCGCGCAGCTTCCGCAGGATCTTCCCGCTCCTCATGTCTCCTGCCTGGCAGCCACTCTCGCTTAGGCCGTCATCCCTCCTTCCCCACAAATGCGAAGGGGCGCGATCTACGCGCCCCTTCGTCTGTTCGCTGGTCGGCGTAGGCCGCTGGCCTCGCTACTCCTTCAGCACACGCGTCAGGTCCTCGAGCAGCGTATCAGGCGGGTCGAAGGGCAGCTCCACCGGCTTGCGGCTCACCGCACTGGCATACAGACCCAGGATGGTATTCCACTGCCGCAGGCTGGCCTTGAGGTTCGTCCCGGCAGGCTGAGCGTCATCCTCCAGCCAGCGCAGCATCGCCCGCGTGAGACCAGCCTGCGAGCGATCGTTCTGGTCGCACCAATCCGCCATCGAAGTCCTGTGGTCCGTCTCAACACCCTCGGCGCTGACGATCTCCCACTTCCCGAACTCCTCGAACAGCACCCGACCTCGCTCGCAGTAGACGGCCACCCGGCAATGCGAGTAGCGGGGCATCGCCTCGTAGACCCACTTGACCCGCGGCGCCGTGGTGCCCAGAGTCCAGGCGCAGTAGACCCCGTTCGCGAAGACCAGTTGCGCGGTCGTATCGTTGGGGCTCGGGTGCTTCGTCTCCAGCTCCTCGCCGCCGCTCGCAGTCCCGAAGACCTGCGTCGCAGGGGCGTCGCCGTTGAGCAGCATGATCCAGTCCAGCACGTGTACGCCCTGGTCGCAGATCGTAGACCCGGCCGTGGCCTCCATGAACAGCGGCGCACCCAGACGACCGGAATCCAGTGCCTCCCGGAGGTGTCCCAGCAGCGGGCTGTATCGCCACTGCGCCCCGACGCCGATCTTCATCGAGGTGCTCTCCGCGAGCTGATTCAGCGCCCGCCAGTCCTGCACGGCCGTCGCAATCGGCTTCTCCACAATGCAGGCAGGGACGCCCAGTTCGCTGATCAGCTTGAGCTGCTCGACGCGAGTGCTGGGACGCGTCACCACGTGGATCAGGTCGGGCTTCTCCTTCTCCACCATCTCAGCCAAGTCCGCGTAACCTCGCAGCCCGTGCCGGGTCGCGAACTTCCCAAGCTGCTCGGCGTTGCGGTCGCAGCAGGCCACGACCTCGGCCTCCGGCACAAGCCGGTACGCCCGCAGATGCTCCTCCGAGCGCGAGGCACACCCCAGGATCACGCTCCGGTATGTCGCCATCCTGACCATCTCCTCCTCCCCTGCCGCAGCCGGGCAGAGGTTGTGCTCTTCACATCAGCTCTCGTAGGGGACCTGCTCCGTCTGGCCGCTGGCAGAGGACTTCTCCGCCGTCTCGAACACGCCGATGACGCGCCGACCGGCCTCTGCAGGCACGGGCACCGGTCCGCCTCTCAAGATATGATCGGCAACCTCCTGCCAGTAGCTGTCCCAGTCCGACTCCAGGTACGGCACTTCCTCCTCATGCCGCCCCTGCTCGTCGCAAGTCACCAGCGTGAGGCTCCCGCCCGAGGGACCGTGGATCTGCTTCTCATAGCCCACATTCCCGCCGCGACCCGTGTCCAGGATTCCACCCTTGGTGCCGAGGATCCGCCACAGCGGCTTGCCGATCGCCGCCACGTGCGACCAGGTCACGTCCGCCACGGCCCCGCTGGCGAAGCGAATCAGCGCCCGCGTCTGATCCTCGTTCGTGTTCTCGTGCCATACGAGCTTGTGGAAGTACCCGTTCACGCCGGTGATGCGCTCTGGAATCAGGTTGAGAACCCAGTCGACAGCATGGGGGCCCCAGTAGAAGAACGCGCCGCCCGAAGTGGCCTTCTCCGAGTACCAGCCGTGCCGGAAGGGCCCGTAGTTGCCTGCCGAGAGCTGCACGTCGAAGACGTCGCCGATCCGTCCACTGCGCACGATCTCCACGATGCGACGATAGTTCCCGTCATGCCTTCGGTTGTGGTGGATCGACAGCATCTTGCCGGCCTTCCGCGAGGCCTCGACCATCTGCGTCGCCTCGGCCACCTTCAGGCACATCGCCTTCTCGACGACAACGTGCTTACCGGCTTCCAAAGCTGCTACCACCAGCGGGCAGTGGGTGAAGTGCGGCGTGACAATCGAGACCAGTTCAATGTCCTTATCAGCCCAGACTTGCGTAACATCGTTATATGTTCGCACCTGCGGGAAGGCTTGCCGGGCAGCTTCCCCTCGCTCCGGGTCACGGTCGCAGATCGCCACCAGGTTGAGCTCGGGCGTTGCATCGATCCAGGCGGAGTGCGCCCATCCGAAGTTATGCATCGGCCCGTAGCCGATCACGGCAGCACCAATCTGACGGCTCATGCGACCATCTCCCTGATCGCAGCAACGATATCCTGCGTCTGCGGAATGCACCAGTCTTCCAGCGGCGGGCTGTAGGGCATTGCGATGTTACGCCCGCCGAGAACCCGTGGTGGAGCCTGCAGCAATTCCCATCCGTGCTGCGCCACGCGTCGCACAATCTCGGCACCGGCGCCGGCGCGTTCCGGGGCATCATGCACCACCAGCAGCCGGCCCGTCTTGCCGACGGAGGCCAGCAGCGCCTTCAGGTCCAGCGGAACCAGGCTGCGCAGGTCCAGCACCTCCACGTCGATCTCGCCCTCCAGCTCCCTGGCCGCTGCGAGACACTTGATGGTGGCATAGGAGGCCGCAGCCACCGTGACCTGCGTTCCCGGACGCTGCACCTTCGCCTCACCCAGGGGCACCAGGTGATCACCCTCCGGAACCGGCCCGGTCGTCGGATGCAGCAGTCGGTGCTGGATGTAGATCACGGGACCGTCGTCGCGAATGGCAGACTTCATGAGCCCCTTCGCATCCGCCGGCGTTGCGGGCATCACGACCTTGAGCCCCGGCGTGTGCATGAACCAGGCCTCATGACTCCCGCTGTGATGGCCGCCTTCCCGCGTGCCACTTCCCGCCGGCGTCTTGATGACCAGCGGGACCTTCACACTCCCGCCGGACATGAGCGCGATCTTCGCCGCCTGGTTGCAGATCTGGTCCATCGCCACAGACACGAAGTCGCAGTACATGATATCGACCACGGGGCGCAGGCCCTTGGCGGCCGCACCCACGGCAAGCCCGGTGAAGCCCGACTCAGAGATCGGAGTCTGCCAGACGCGGTGCTTCTGGAACTCAGCGAAGAGGTCGTCGGCCTCTCGGACGCCGCCGATGTCCTCCCCGATGCGGAACACCTTTTCGTCGCGCTCCATCTCCTCGCGGAGCGCCTCCGCCACAGCTGCTGCATAGGTTAGCTCACGCATGGCTGCCTCCTAGAGTACGAGCTCCGCGAGAAGCTCCGGTGTCGGATAGGGACTATGCTTGGCGTAGTTCTCGGCCTCGTCGATCTCCGCCTCAACTCCCCGTCGCAGTTCCTCCTGCCCGCTCTCGGAGAGCACTCCCTCCTGCGCGAGCCGAGCCCCAAAGAGCACAACAGGATCACGCTGACGCCACCGGGCACACTCCTCCGGATTCTGGTGTTGTGCCGAGACCCCGCAGTGACCCTCGAAGCGGTAAGTCTTGCACTCAAGCAGCGTCGGTCCTTCTCCCTCTCGTGCCCGTGACACCGCCGTCGCCGCTGCCTCATGCACCGCCCTTACATCCTGCCCATCCACTACCACGCCGGGCATCCCATAGCCCGCTGCCCGGTCTGCCACATCGGGCGTTGCCAGCGCAATCCCGACTGGAGTGCTGTTCGCATACAGGTTGTTCTCACACACGAAGACCACCGGGAGCTTCCACAGCGCCGCCAGGTTCAGCGACTCGTTGAAGGTGCCCTGGTTCGCTCCACCATCGCCGAAGAAGGGAACGCTGACTTCCCGAGTTCCTCGGTACTTCGCTGCGAAGGCCGGTCCAAGCGCCAGCGCAAGCTGTGCCCCGATGATCCCATTGCCACCCAGCATTCCGTGCTCCGGATCGAACAGGTGCATCGACCCGCCGCACCCGTGGCAGCATCCACCCTCGCGACCCATCAGCTCGGCCAGGGCCTTCTTCACCGGCACACCCTTGGCGAGCGCATGGCCATGACTGCGGTGGCTGCTGAAGATGGAGTCCGCGTCGTCAAGCACGGAGCACACGCCAACCGACACAGCCTCCTGCCCGATGGAGAGATGGACGGCCCCGCCGATGAGCCCGTCACTGGCGAAGTCATACCCGTCGTCGCCCAACTGGCCGTGCGGACCTGAGCTTAGGTTGGCGTAGGCAGTGTAGTTGTAGAACTGCTTCAGGCGCTCCTCGAACAGCCGGATGCGCCACATCCGTTGCAGCATCTCTACGCACTCGGCGCTGCTGACCATGGGTCGCTTGTCACTCCCTTGCGGGTTCCCGGGGCCTTCTCCCTGGCTCAGACACCGGAGGGCCCTATTCGGCGCAACGTCGCGACCTTTCCTCAGCCACCCTCAGGCACCTGCCTCCCGACAGAGCCAATCCGCCCCGGCACACAGGGGGAAGGCCCTCCGACGCGGAAATGCCCCGCACCTGGGGCGCGAGATCGGGCCACAGGCAGACGACCTTGACCCATGACGGAGGCGCACATGACCAGCTCCACGCCGAAGCCCAGTCACCCTTACTCAGCAACGATCCGGCGCAGGCTGCCCTGGCTGCCCCTTGCGCTGGCCGCCCTGGTTCTCACTCTTTCATGGAGGTGCCTACCGGTGGAGGCCCAACCGTCCCCCGAAGTGCTGGCCGCCGAGAAGGCCACGCTGGCGCAGTTGGAGATCAAGCCGTCGCAGCTCATGCCCCTCGCCACCAACACTCCCCTGGTCGAGGGCAACCAGGCAAAGGCAGTGCTGTGCCATGCCGACTCTCCCGCCTGGCGTGAGGCCGCACTGACGATCCAGGCGGCCATCGCCAAGGCCACCGGTGTCGAGTTGCCCCTCCTTACCGACAAGGAGTACGAGGCCAGGCGCCCTGCCCAGCCTCACGCGATCCTTATCGGTCACCTGGACAACCACCGCGTGGTGTCGCAGCTCTACCGGAGCTTCTTCGTCTGCCTGGACACCGGGACGCCCGGCACGGACGGTTACGAGATCCGCACCGTCCACAACCCCTTCGGTGATGGCCGCAACTTCCTGCTGGTGGGCGGTAGCAGCCCCGCAAGCACGAAGGCCGCTGCGGAGGACTTCGCCGGGGAGGTCGCCAAGGCCGGCAAGCCGGGTGAGCTGACCTTCGACCGCCTCCTTGAGGTCCGTCGCCTCGACCGCGAGGGCCAGTGGGTACGCCCCTCCTGGATGAGCGCCGAGGATCGTGACCGCGCTATCGCCGAGGGACGCCGCCTGATGTTCAGCCCGGGTCAGGGCCGTGCCGGAATCGCCCAGCTCGTCAAGTATGGCACCGTCTACCACCACACCGGCGATCCCAGGGCGCTGGAGGCCTACCGGGCGCTCATGCAGGCGCTGGTTGAGTACTACCAGACGGACACCTACATCACCCAGGAGGGCATGCACCGGTACGACCGCGACTTCCGCGATGCCTGGACGCATACAGTGGGTATCCTCTGGGACCTCAACGAAGAGAGCGGCGCCTTCTCAGACTCCGAGCGTCTGACCTACACGAACTTCATCCTGCGCCTGGCGCTCGAGTGCGTCTTCTACCAGGGCTATGACAACCCCGACGCCTTCCGCAACTGGGCCGCGAATCAGGACATCGTCCACAACCACAACACCTTCCCGGCGCTGGGCATCTACTTCGTGGGCCGTTACCTCAAGTGGCACTACGGCCTGAAGGCCGCCGACGACTGGCTCACCGTCGCCAACGGGATCTTCAACGGCCAAAAGCACAGCAGCAAGCCCCTGGAAGACGCCGCAGGCTACCAGTGGCTGCCTATCGCCCACGTCATGATCTGGTCGCTGGCCCAGGGCGACTACACCTTCTTCGAGGAGGGGCATGCCCGCGAGGCCGCTCGCGTGGCGATGATGGTCACCGACAATGCAGGCTATCAGGCTGCCTACGGCGACCATGCCGAGGAGAAGTCCACAAGCGGAATGCCCGAAATCCTGCAGATGATCGCCTGGTACTACCGCTCACCCGAAATACTCTGGGCAGCCCGGAAGGTATCACCCGAACCCGTCGGGACTCTGCAGCAGACCTATGCCGTCAACCTTGAGCCCCGTGCCCCGACCGACCTGACCGGGGTCTGCCTCTCCAAGCTCCCGCCGCTGTGCTACAACTACATCTCTCACAGCCCGCAGTACCCCGTGGAGCCGAACCTGCCGCTCGATCAGATCTTCGACAAGCTCTCCCTTCGCGACGGCCTTGATCGAGACGACGCCTACTTGCTTCTCGATGGCTTCGGCCGCGGCACTCACATGCACTTCGACGCCAACGCGATCCTCCGCTACTCCTCCGGTGGCGAGCCACTCCTCGTCGATGGCGAGTACATCCGCAACGCGCCCAAGCACCACAGCAGTCTCGTGATCCTCCGCGACGGCCAGTCGGAGCTCACGCCTGCCGTTACCGGTCTTGGTGCCGCCGAGGACCTGGGCTCCCTTTGCTACACGCGCACCTGGCTGCACAACTACAACGGCGCCGACTGGCACCGCCGAATCCTGTGGCGTCGCGGCGGCTACTTCGTCGTCGCGGATGAGGTCCAGGCGCTCCAGGCCGGCGACTACACACTTCGGTGCTGCTGGCGCCCCTGGGGCGACCTGACCCTGGACAAGGGCGTCGCCACCGCGCTCCATGGCCCGCGACGCTTGGTCATCGCGAACCTCGACGGCGCGAACTGCAGCAACGAGATTCAGAAGGTCGCCGAGCTGTGGCCCGTCAACCGGCTCTCCCAGCAAGTCAGCAAGACCCTGACACCTGGTGACAGGTACTTATTTCTCAATCTGGTCCACGCCGACCCTCTGGAGGGCCCCTCTCAGGTAAGCGCACGCAGGATCGGTCCGGCAGCCCTGGTGGTCGAAACCGCCCATGGACCCGAGGTTCTCAGCCTGGCGCCCACCACTGACGACCTCGCCGGCCTGCACTCTGACGGCGAGATGCTGCTTCTGACCGGGACTGAACTTGCCGTCGCCCAAGCCACGAATCTTGGCGCTGCAGGTTACCTCCTGCGGTCCTCTGCCCCGGTATCCCTGGAGCTTGACTTCGCCGCCGGGACAGGGGCCCTGACCGCCTCCGCCGACGTGCAGGTCTCCCTGCAGTTGGGTGCCGCAAGTAAGCTCCAGATGGATGGCAAGCCCTGCACGACCGAGCCCGACGGCACGGTTCGCCTCAGCGTGCCGACCGGCAAGCACAAGCTCACCTTCACCCCATCGGCCCTGCCAACGGCCTTCGCCGAGGCCTTCCAGGGCTTGTCGACGCGTCCCGCAGTGGCCCCGGTCGCGGCAGAATCAGCGAAGGCTGCGACGGCTGCACCCGCCTGGACTCAGGAGCCCTTCGAGCCCTCTCCGGAGACGCTGGCTCTAGAGCAGGTGACCTGCACGGAGCCGACTTCCCGCACCCATGGCCCGGTGGACAAGCTCAAGGACGGCCGCTATTCCTCCTCCGCCTTCTCCGCGCTGTGGCCCGCGGGCGTCTCGCCCACCCTCACCCTTGAGCTCAAGCAGCCCGGCGTGGTCCATCGGCTGGTGCTGCGAGAGTGGCACATGAACACGGTCTGGGATGTGAGCGACCGGCGCGTCGAGGTCAGCAGCGACGGCTTCGACAAAGACATCAGGCCGGTCAAAGCGACCTTCGAGCAAGTCGGCACGCAAGAGTGGGGCGCCAACGTCAACACCCTCATGGCGGCGGTGATTGACCAGCCCGCTACCCACCTGCGCGTCACCCTCACCCCGTCCCGCCCGGAATGCAGTGTGTACCTCGCCGAGGCAGAGGTCGAAGGCGTTGGGGCCGGCAAACACCCCGATGTCCGAGCCATCGCTGCCGCTGACCTGAACGGGGACGGCCGCCTGGAGACCGTTGTCACGGGTGACTCGGGTGGCGTCTGCGCCCTCACCGACTCGGGCCAGACACTGTGGAGCTATCGGCGGTCGAAGCTTGCATCCATCGATGCCGTCGTCTGTGCCGATGTGAACGGTGACGGCAAGTGCGAGGTGATCTGTGGCGGGACAGGCGCGTGGCTGGCACTGCTGTCCTCCGAGGGCAAGCTCCTGTGGGAGACCTCCCTCCCCGCCTTCCGAGGGATCAACGCCGACGTCAAGACCGTCGTCGGCGCGGACGTGAACGGCGACGGCAAGCCCGAGGTTCTCGCCGGTACCGCAAGCTGGATGTTCTTCGCCTTCGACGCCACCGGCAAGAAGCTGTGGGAGAACGTCTTCTACGCCCATTCGGCAACGGTCTCCTGCGCAGCCGACTTCGACGGTGACGGCCGGGACGAGGTAGTCGCCGGGAACGCCTACTACCGCGCACAGGTGATCGACGACAACGGGCGCCTGCTCTTCGGCGGCAGCGGCAACATCGGCCCGGAGCAGACCGCGGTCGCCGCCGCAGACGTGAACGGTGATGGCCTGCCCGAGGTGATCATCGGCACCGACGGCGGCTGGACGCACTGCTTCCAGCGCGACGGCACACAACTCTGGGCCGCGAACCTTGGCGACAAGGTCACGCGCATCCTGCCTCTCGACCTCAACGGTGACGGCAAGCTCGAACTCGCCTGCGCGGCAGAGAGCGCCCATGTCTTCGCCCTCGGCCTGGACGGTACAGTGCTGTGGCGAAGAGCGCTGCCCGACGGCGTCTCCGACCTCGCAGCGACCAGGGACGCGCAAGGCCCGGTGCTTGCCGCAGCAGCAGGCTCCGCCGGTGTGATGTTCCTGGATGCGCAGGGCAAGGTTCTGGCCACCGTGCCCGTGAGTGGCTCTGCCCGCAACCTCGTGGCAACAACGACGGCCGTCACTGCAACAACCCGCGACGGCAGGGTCGTGGGAGTTGCGCTCCCGGAGCGCTGAGTGCCGCAGGCCCAACAACACCCACAAACACAACGGAGCCCCTCCTCAGGAGGGGCTCCGTTGTTACTGCTCTCCGTCTCTGTGACTACTCGCTACGCAAGGCAGCGGCGGTCAACTGCGGTGCACCCGTATCGGCGTCCCAGGGCGCCAATCGAACCTCGTAGCTGAAGGCCATCGGACGCAGCATGTAGCCCGAGAACTGCGCCGGGCCACAACTGGCCGACCCAATTCCCTGCTGCCGATGGTCCAGGTTGAGGTAGATGTCCTCGCCGCGGACGAGTTCGTTCATGTGCAGCGCCCCGTTGAGGTCCTCGACCGAGTATCGGTGAGCGCTGAAGTTGACCTCCGGCATCCCGGCCACGAGCATCCCGCGACCACGTTCGTCGGTCATCGTTAGCCAGCGGACCCGACTGCGGTTGCCGTTCTCCTGCGGGTACACGTAGGGCGTCTCGAGGCCGTCGACGTCCTTCCGCCACAGGCCCATGCGTTGCGCTTCCCAGGTGTCCGGGTAGCTCTCTCCGGGGCCAAGACCGTACCAGGCGACCTGATCCATCGCGCCCGGCAGGTGCAAGGTAACGCCGATTCGCAGCAGGATGTCCTGCTCCTCCCAGGGGCCGACGGGCTCGCCACTGACCAACAACTGCAGGCTTCCATCGGCCTGGAACGTGTACTGGTAGCGGCAGTCGTAGGCCCGGCGCTGGTTCGGCGGCGACAGCCGCACTTGGGTGATGACCCGCACTCCGTCACCGTAGGGCTCGACAGTGAGGTCACGAAGCTTGGGCATCAAGTGCCTCAAGTCGGGCTTCTCGTACCAGGCTTTCGTCCCCAGCGAGCGGTCGTTGTCGGTCACGGCGCGGAAGAACCCCAGCGCCGGCCCCTCAGCGAACAGCCGACGTCCCTCCCAGGTCCAGTCTCGCACGCGGCCGTCGACCTTGCTGACGAAAGCCGCCATGCGGTTGCTGTACAGGACCATCTGCGCTTGCTCCTCAAGCACCGTCACCGGGCTCTTGGTGCGATAGGCCACGCGCTTGGGCGCCGTCACCGGGAGCTCGAACTGACCCCAGGCAACCTCGTGACCGGCATCGGCCCAGGAGGTCGCCCCGGCCAGACGCAGAGACAGATTCACGTGCGCACCGGTTGCCGCGAAGCCCTCTGCGGCTGCCTGCGGGATGGTCACTTCCGACGACTGCTGGGCCGCGGTGGCCGGGATTGCGGCCGTCCCGCTGCGCAGGATCTCGCCGTCCCTCTCCAGGCTCCAGTGCAGCGTCAGGTTCTCCAGGCCCGAGAAGTCATACAGGTTGCGCAGGCGGAACACGCCGCGGGCCAGGTCGACGGCCTCGACACGCACCGGCTCGATGATCTTCTTGTACTGCAGCATCCCCGGCGAGGGCTCGCGCCAGGGGAAGACCAGACCGTCGCAGACGAAGTTGCCGTCATGCGGGTACTCGCCGAAGTCGCCGCCATAGGCGTACCAGGGCCGACCGCACTCGTCCGTCATCGCGATCCCGTGGTCAATGAACTCCCACACGAACCCGCCGCAGAGGCACGGGTACTGGTAGATGAGGTCCCAGTACTCTTTCAGTCCTCCGGGACCGTTCCCCATCGCATGGGCATACTCGCACAGCACGAAGGGCTTCTGCTTGTGCCGCTCATTGCTCTTCACGCCGCCCCAGGCCTCGAAGTCCTGGCGCTCGGCGATCTTGCGGATCAGGTCGGGATGCGTGTACATCTGGCTGAACACGTCGGCCGTGTCGACCTCAATATCGCGCTCGAAGTGCACCGGTCGCGTCGGGTCCAGCTCCCGAGCCTTGTTGAGCATCGCGCGGGTGTTCGGCCCATGGTCGCACTCGTTGCCCGCCGACCACATCACCACACACGGGTGGTTGCGGTCGCGATGGACCATCCGGATCATCCGGTCCAGACAGGCATCGGCGAACTCGGGCGCCCAGGAGGGATTGGCGTCGCGGTTCCCGCCATAGCCAAAGCCATGGCTCTCCAGATCGCACTCGTCGATCATGTACAGACCGTAGTAGTCGCACAGCTCGCAGAAGCGCGGGTCGTTCGGATAGTGCGAGGTTCGCACCGCGTTGATGTTGTTCTGCTTCATCAGCAGGACATCGCGCACCATGTCGGCCAAGGAGACCGCGCGGCCGGTCTTCGGGTCATGGTCGTGCCGGTTGACGCCCTTGAACTTGATGGGCTTGCCGTTGACGCAGAACACGTCGCCCTTGATCTCAACCTGACGCAGGCCGGTCCGCAGCGACGTGACATCCAGGACCTCTCCGGAGGCTGAGCGCAACTCCAGAGCGAGGGTGTAAAGATACGGGTCCTCGGCCGTCCAGGTGTGGCACCCGGGAACCGCGAGATTCAGCGCTGCCATGCCCTCTTCTCCGGCAGCGACCTCCAGAGCAGCTTCGCCTTCTGCGACCACAGCGCCGCAGCCGTCGAGCAGAGTCGCATGAACCGCCGCTGCCTGCGCCTCCTGCGCCTGATTCGCGACCAGGGCGCTGATCTCGAGTCGCCCGTCCCGGTAGCCGTTCTCCAGCAGCGTCTTGACGAAGACGTCGCGGATTCCGGCGGGCGCTTCGGCCTTCAGGTACACGTCGCGGAAGATGCCGGAGAACCACCAGCAGTCCTGGTCCTCCATGTAGCTGCCGTCCGACCACTTGTGCACGCGGACGGCCAGGGTGTTCAGCCCCGGCGCGGCCAGGTCGGTGATGTCGAACTCAGCAGGTAGTCGGCTCCCCTTGCTCAGCCCGACGAAGGTGCCGTTCACCCACAGCTTGAGCATGGAGTCGACGCCCTCGAACCGGAGCACGAGGCGTTTGCCTTCCCACTCAGCGGGCACTTCGAACTGCCGCCGGTAGGAGCCGGTCGGGTTGTCGTCCGGCACCCGCGGCGGGTCGATCGGGAAGGGATAGACCACGTTGGTGTAGTGAGGCAGGCCGTAGCCCTGCATCTGCCAGCAGCCTGGGACCTCGAGGTCGTTCCAGTCGGTGTCGTCAAACTCGGGGCTCTCGAAGCCCTCGGGCGCCAGTATCGGGTTGGCGACGTAGTTGAACTTCCAGGGCCCGTTCAGGATCAGCATCTGCGACGCGCCGCGGTCGCAGCTCAGGGCTGCCTCGGTGTCGGCATAGTGGAACAGGTAGGCGCGGGCAGGCAGCCGGTTGATCTGGAACAGACCGGGAGCTTCCCAGTCGTGGACAGCTTCACTCATGATGTCCTCCGCTTCATACAAGTGATATCAAGCCGCGAGTCTACACCCCGGCACGCAGGGGTCAAGGGGCGGCCTACTGAGTGGTGGGCACTTGCAGCGCTTTGCCCTCGTGCAGCACGCTCTCATAGGTCACGTTCTCAAGGGTCCCGCCGTCGTTGATGATGAAGGAGTGCGGCGGCACTTGCTCCAGAAGCTGGATGTCCTTGAGGCGCACGTTGCGGATGGCTCCGCGCCGCTGGCGTGAGACGGCTTGCTCCTCCTCGGTCAGCAGCGAGAAGGGCACCCATGGACCTGCGCCCGTCGGCTTGCGCTGTGGATTGCGCCGGTGGTAGCGCTCCGGGCAGTCGTCGCTGTAGATCGACAGCCCAACATGCAGATCGAGGAGCTTATCGCGCGCATCTTCCACACGGATGTTGTCGAAGAGCACGTCCTGCACCGTCGCCACGCCGCCGTTGTGGATGCTGAAGACCGCTCCGGTCTCCACGCGGATGATGTCGCAGTCGCGCCATACGATTCCGCTGATCTTCGGGGTCTGAAGCTCGAAGCCGATCTCCATCGCGTTACCCCACTCGGCATTCCAAAACACCGACCGCTGCACAAGGACGTCCGCCACGTCGTTCTTGCCGGAGGGGTCAAACTGCGGCGACTTGATCGAGATGCAGTCGTCCTTGGTGCGGAAGAAGCAGCGGTCGACCACCACGTCACGGCAGCCGCAGATGTCCAGACCGTCGTCGTTGTCTCGCCAACTGAACACCTTCACGTTGGTGAAGCGCACGTTACGGCACCGCCAGGGCACCAGGGTCCAGCCGAAGCTGCCCACCACGGTCACGTCGCTCATCTGCACACCGTCGCAGTCGCGCAGGTCAACAAACTTGGTCTTGGTGGTCCGGGTTCGCGCGTCGAGAATCCCACGGCCGAGGATGCGCACGTTCTTGGCGCCCGTCGCACGAACCACCCCACGCACCACGGCACCCGGCTCCAGGTACAGAGTCTCGTTGTCCTTGAGCACGATCTCGCCGACCTCATGCACCTTGTTGCCGGCGAACCGAACTACGCCCGGAGCACCAACTGCCGGGGCGTTCTCCTCCGGCGGGTCGATGAACAGGTGCAGCGCCGGGCGGATCTTGCCGTTGACCTCCAGCGTCAGCGGACCAGGGCCGTCGACGGTGAAGCTCACGGTCTTGCCTGCAATCCTCGTCTCGATCTTCCGCGAGCGAGGCCGCACCAGTGCGCTGGTTACCTCCTCGTTGCAGGTGACCGAGACCGTCACCGGGCCGCCAATCGCGAAACAAGCGAAGTCTGCGACTTCGGCTGCATGGACGAACACCGGCTGGTCGTTCACCTGCAAACGGTAGTGAGTGGAGCCGGGCAGCTCCGGTGCAAAGGGATACACTTGGACGGGCGATGTTGCACCCATGGCAACCTCCGTGGTCAGTACGAGTAGGACAAGCCAACTGCTGAGCAGCACGGCCCAGACCTGTCGGTGCGCGGATGGTCTCACAGGAACCTCTTTCGACGAGACAGGCACCGGCACCCGCCGCCGGGCGCTGTCGTCCCTGAAGATGGTAGGGCCGGAAGCCCCCTCGTGCAAGCAGCCTCCGGCCCAGTGTATCACTGCTGACCAAGTGGTCTTGGTTTGCCCTAGTGACGCGGCGAGCCGTCGGCCCAGAGTTCTGGTGCGGGCATACCGGCCGCCTCGATGGCCGCAGCCAGCCGCGTGCGGTACCGGTAGATCGCCGCCGGATCGCGGGTGTAGACCGCCATGCTCTTGGTCACGCTGTCCGGAACCTGCAGGGCCTGCTTGGCCTTCGTCAGCCACTCCGACTTCTCCGCCTTCAGCTCGGACGAAGCCTCCACCTGCGCCACCATCGCTTCGAGGGTCCGGTAGTAGGCGTAGTCCTCCAGACCGTCGCGGAAGTTCTCCAGCCGGATCGTGGGCAGGGGAGTTCCGTCCGGTCCGGCGCAAGTCCAGGAGCCGTCACCGTGGTAGGTCGTCCAGCTTCGCGGATCCCAGTCGGTGAAGGGGCCGCTGTCGATGCACTTGGACGAGTTCCAGATGCTGATCTGGTAGTAGAGGAACCCATCCGGCCGGAACTTGGCGGTCTGCGCACCCATCAGAACGCGCCCCTCGGTCGCCGGGTACTCGACGAACATGTTGCAGTAGGGGTGATGCGGGCCGCAGCAGATGTACCACCAGACCTCGCGACCGAGCTTGCGCACTTCGGCAGCCCTGGTCGCGTCGAAGCGCGGGGTCAGCGGGCACCAGGCGTCCATCGACTTGATCTCGGTCTCCTGGCCGTAGGTGTTGTCGTAGGTGGTGGTCATGATCGGCACGCCGGGGAAGTGTTCCTTCAGGGACTTCGCAGCGCGCTGAACGCCCGGGAAGGCATCCTTGGGGTTCTCATCGCAGCCATAGATATAGGCGTGATCGAGGATCCCCAGCTCCTTGGCCTTCTCATACCGGGGCTTCAGCCGGTCAATCGTGCCGGTCTGCCAGGACTTGGCTGCGGCCTCGCCCTCACCGAGCGTGCCATAGTAGCCAAGGTTGAAGGTGCCCAGGCGTCCCTCGTCATGCAGCCGCTTCAGCTCGACGAAGTCCGGAGCCCAGTCCGTGTACCCATAGAGGCTGTCGTAGGTGATGTAGTAGTCGGCCAGCATGTCGGCCCACTCCGACTTGTGCCTGCGCCAGGCGTTGATCGGGTAGTCGGGCGACTTGCGGTACTCGGCCTGCTGCGCCTGGGTGTCGGGCATCGGGTGGTCGCCGGGCTTGAAGGTGATCGCCATCGGCAGCGGCGACACCTCCGGCGTGGCGAAGCCGTACACCTGCACGGACAGATCAAAGGCGAAGGCGGTCGTCGTCCCCGTCATGACCTTCAACTTGCCCCGGTAGACGCCGGGAGCCTGGTTTTTCGGGGCATGCACGCGCACCCAGAAGGCCTGGGCGTCACCACGAGCCACGTCGGCTTCGTGCAGGAAGTTCAGGATCGGATCGGGCCACCAGCCCACGTGTGACGAACCGTAGGGCGGCACCGCCTTGGTCTGCACATAGCCCACCAGGACCGTGTCGATGTTGGAGGCCGAGAAGGTTTGTCCGTCGCCTCGCCTCAGGTCGGTCACTTGCACGCTAACCTGCTTGAGGTCCCGCTCGAAGGGCAGCACGACGACCTGCAAGCTCTCCTTCTCGTTCTGGGCGAGAGCCAGCCGTGCCGACCGGCGGGTCTTCAGTGCGGGCACACCGGCACGGGGCAGTATCTTCTCCATGGAAGTTGCGAAGCCGACGGCAACTTCGGCACCGGCGGAGGGGTCGACCTGAACAGCCGGCCTGACCTTGTCGAAGCTCAGGTGCAGACCAAGCAGAGACTCCGCGTGCGCCACCTCGGTGTTGACCGCGGCGACCTCCTGGCTGACCCCGAGGACTGACTCATCCCCACGCGCCAGGAGAGTGCGGACGGCGGCGACGCGGCCTTCAGCCTTCGCCTGCTCGTCGGCAAGCCACTTCAGGGCTGCCGGCGAATCCTTGGCCGTCTGTCGCATCCGGGCAAAGGAGTCGCTCACCGTCTGGCCGAGCTGCAGCGCAGCATCCTTCTGCAGGTCCCCAATCTGCCGGTAGTAGGCGGTCGGCAGCGGCGGGACCGCCTCGTCGGGCTGCAGGAGGAGTAGCCGGTCGATATGGATCGCCATGTCCTCCGGTGGGTCCTCCGTGAAGAAGTGCATGGTCTTGATGTCGCGCGCATCGAGCTTTTGGTCAGCGAAGGCCTTGCGGATGCTCATGACCGCCTGCGCCTGCGAGCGTGGCCCAAGGTCGACGCGGAAGCTGGCCCCGCTACGAGTGGGGTGCTTCGAGTCGGTGATGAACAGCATGAGCTTCTGCGGGGCGTCGGTGACGTTCACGAGGCTCATGACCAGCCGGTCATACTTCGACCAGTCCGTGATCGGGGGCGTACCCTCGAAGGCAGGCCACCGCTGGGCTCCACCGTGCTCCTGAGGACGCCAGGCCGGAGTCTGGAGCAGCATTGAGTACCTGCCCGAGGCGGCGAAGAGCTCCGACTGCGTGAGCTGCTTGTCCGCGCCCAGGACTGTGCTCCCCTCGTTGTGCCAGATCGACAGGTCTGCCGGCTTCTCGAAGTCAAACAGCACGGTCGATGCCGACACCTGAAGCCCTCCCATCGCCAGGAGACAGATGACGAGTGCCACGCGTACCTTCATACCTGCAGGCTCCTCTCCTACATTCCCGGCCCAGGACGGCGCCGAGGCCTTTCAGTTATCCCTGCTTGTGTCTGGAGCGGGTCCTTCGCCGGTTCTGCGCGAGTCCCTCCCCGGTAGCGACGCACGTCCTACTTGCCGACGCGCAACAGCACCGGCTCCAGCGGCGCCAGGTCAATCGTGCTGCCGGTCGCATCGCCGGTGAGCAGGTTGACCGGGGTGCCCTGCAGGCCCTCCAGACGGACGGTCTGCGACTTTTGCGTGTAGTTCACCAGGTTCACCAGGAACCCGTCTGCTGTCGGCACCGTCTGCCACTCGACTCCCCAGGCCACCTGGCCCGTCGCCGAGTCGCGTACCGTCACCGTCGGCGTTACCCCGGCCTGCTCCAGCAGCGGGAGCAGAGCGTCTCGCAGTTCGACGGCAGAAAGGCTGGGCAGGACCTGGAGGCGCTTCGGCATCCCGACGGTCTGCGGCCGGTCGAAGTCGTCTCGACTCAGGCACTTCGCACTCGTGGTGAGCACCAGCCCGTCGTAGGCTGCCAGACCCCGCAGGGCCTCCTCGGGCAGATGGGTGACGCCGGGAGCGAGGATGACCTGGTACTGCTTCGCCTTGCCCGCCGCCAACTGCCGCTCGGTGATGAAGTCGATCTTCTCGCCACAGAAGTTGAGCGCGTGGTACGCCCGCAGCAGTTCAGAAGCGCTCTCCTGGGTGCCGTAGATCAGCGAGGCGATAGAGTAGACGACCGCCACTCGTGCCGGAGCCTGCTGGAAGGCGGTCACCTCGGGCGCCAGGCGCATGAGGTCGAGCGCCACACGTCCATGGGCCTCGGCGCACTCCGGCCGGTGCATGATGCTCCCGGCGAAGTCGCTCTGATTGTCGAAGGTGCGCTCCCAAACCCACATCGTCGAGGCGCTCTCACCGTGGATCGACCCTTGCCACAGCACGTTGCGGAGGTGTACGCCGGAAACGTAAAGCAGGTCGCGGTCGATGATCACATGGTTCTCGGAGTTGAAGATGGGCTGGCCGCGCAGGGAGCGCTGCAGATCGAAGTGCATGTTCTGCGCCTGCCAGCTATTCGCCCAGTCCCCGCTCCCATGGTTGAACCACTTCGCGGAGTCATTTCCGGCGATCTGCGACAGGTCGCAGAACTGTTCGGCGTCCACACCGTTGTTCATCTGGGTGTAGGAGAAGTGGGTGTTCATGGTCTTGGCATGCACGGGCATCGCCGGGTCCACTTCATGGACTACCGAGGCCATCCAGCTATGCCACTCGGCGAAGCGCTGCATGTTGAACCGGCACCAGTCGTAGTAGAGCCGGTTCGGCTGCGACATCCCCGGCGGCACGACCGGCACACTGTCGAAGGAGTCGTAGGTGGAGCCGTAGGCCGCGTTCATGGCCTGCACAGTCTGGTACCGGTCCTTCAGCCAGGCCGCCCACTTCGCCTTGTTGCACGGGTCCGCCGAGGGGTCGAGGTAGATGGGCTCATTCGAGAGGCAATAGCTGTGCAGCGCGGGCTTGCCCTTGAGCAGCGCCGAAGTCAGCCGCAGGTGCCGCTCGATGACGGACCGCGCTTCCGGCGCGTCCACAGAGAAGTGCAGGAAGCCGCCCTTCACGCCACCCACTTGCGGCCATTTGGCGTAGGCCCATTGTGGGAAGTAGTGCGGCGACAGAAGCAAGTTCTCGGCCACGTTGGCGTCCGCCCCGCGCTGCAATAGCCGTGCGAAGTCTTCTATCGCCTGCGGGTCGTCCTTGTCTTCGGTGCGCACCGTAGACGAGGGGCCGACCTCGACCTGCAGGAAGTTGAGGCCATAGGCGGGCAGCTTCTCCAGATCACGTTTGACCGAAGCGAAATGCCCGTAGCCGGTGAAGAACACCGGCCGGCGCTCCTCGCGTCCGTCCGGCCAGCGCACCGTTGCCACAAAGGAAGTGCCCTGAATCTCGATGGGGCTCGTGACGTAGCGCGGTGCCACAAGCTCCTTCCTGCGGCCGCTCAGGAGGTCTCCCAGTTCCCGCTCAACGCGGCCGAGGATCCCTGCCATCGAGGCAAGTTGCTCCTCGGCGCGCAGCACTTCCCGATGAGCCAGATCCTCGGCGACGAAGTCGCAGAAGTTCTCCGCGACGGTCAGACCCACCAGTGGGTAGGCTCCGTCAAAGCCCTTCGCGCGAGCCTGGGCGAGCAGGTCCTTGCCTGCAGCGGTCCGCTTGCGCAAGGCCTCGAGTTGTTGCTGTGCGCCGGCGACGGTATGGATCGTCATCGGCGAAGTCCCCGAGGCAAGGGTCTCACCGCCTGACTTGAGGGTGACGGTAAGGGAGCAGTTACCTACCTGACCCCTGGTCACCCCCCAGCGAAGAGCAGCGTAAGCGACGCCCTTATCCAGAGCGCCCTCCCAGGTCGTGCTTGCCAGCGGTGTGCCGGTCTGACTGCGCAGTTCGGCCTGCACAGAGCCCCTGTCCAGGGCCCGCGGCACGAAAAGCCAGGTACCGAACTCCGCCGACTGGTCCGCGATTACCTCTCCCTGCGCAACCGGCACCACCTGTGCCGCCTCAGCCTGTTGGTCGGCGATGTACAGCGTCGGCTCGCTGCCCTGCTCGAACTTGACGTCATCAATCCAGACGCCCTGCGTCGGGCTTTCCGTGATGACCAGCAGCGGGAATCCCTCGGCACTCTCTTCGGCTCGGAAGCTGATGCTGACCCGCGTCCAGGACTTGGTGGTCCGCGGGAAGGTCTTGCGGATCCGCCAGCCGGGACCGCCGCCGATCCAGGCCGTTCCGGGGCCGTCGCTGCGGACGTAGCAGCTGATCGTGTAGTCCTTGTCGGGCTTGACCTGCACTCCGCCGACGTAGCTCAGCATCCCGTAGACATGCGCGCCGAAGGCCGTGCCGTTGGTCAGCCGCAAGGACCGCTTGCCCGAGTGCGCAACCGTCTCGTCGATGGTCATGGTGGCGTCGGTGTTGCGCCGATCGAAGCTCCAGCCTTTGGGCCTTCCGCCCTCCAGAGTCTCGAAGCTGGAGTTGGCGACCATGTTCGGCGCGAGGGATACCCAGTCGCCCTGCAGGACCTTCAGCTCGCTTTGGCCTGGCTGCAGCGTCGCGGGAAACAGGTAGGGAGTCGCCTGGTCGCCGGGCTCGAGCTGCACGTCATCCACCCACAGTCCGGCCGTCGGACTCTCACTGACAACCATGACGTCCTGCTGGGCGGTGTCGGCGACGAAGGTGCCACTGACTCGCGTCCACTCCGTTGCCTTGGGGAAGGCGAAGCGGAACTGCCACTTGCTGCCTGCACCGATCCAGGCCTGCCCAGGGTCGGCACTCTTGACGTAGCAGCTCAGGGTGTACGTCCGCCCCACGGTCAGGCGCACACTCGCGTTCATGCGCCCGTAGACGTTGTCCTGCCTCGCCGTCGGGTTCACGATCTTCGCACTGCGCGACCCGGAGTGAGCGGTACCTTCGTCAGGGGTCAGCGTCGCATGGGCCGCACCGGGAGACCATTGCCATCCGGAGGGCAAGGCTCCCTGGACGGCCTCGAAGGACGAGTTGTCGAGCATGTTCCGGTCAGTCGGCACCGTCTGCCCCAGGGCGGGTATACACAGGGCCAGCGCCATCAGGGCGGCCCAGATAGTCGCTTTCATGTGCGTCCTTTCTTGTGCTCACAGCCGGTTCGGTCAGTACCTGGTGTGCATCACGGAGCCAGAGGGCTTCGGCTAGCAGGAGGCGTAGAGAGCATCCAGCGTGGTGAAGGCTTGGTCGTTCCCGCAGCCCCAGCGGTTGGTCAGGAACACGAAGACCAACTCGGCCTCGGGATCGAGCCAGAGCAGAGTCCCCGTCGCACCACCATGGAAGAACCCGGAGGCAGGCTGGTGCAGGAAAGCGCCGATGTTCTCACGGTTCCAGCCCAGTGTCCGACGACTGAGCACCTCCGGATTGCCTCCCACAGGCAGCCCCGGAAGCGTGGCCGTCACCTTCGCGAACACTTCGGGCGAGACCAGCTTGTTCGGAGTGAGCCAGGCCCGCCCAAGGGCCAGGAGGTCATCCACCGTGCTCCACATCCCTCCGCCGGACATCTCCATCCGCTCGAAGAGACTGCGCAGCGCGCCCTCGGGTACCGGGTGATCGACTACCGGCAGGGCGCGAGCCGAATCCGGGTAGAAGCCGGTCGCCGTCATGCCGCAGGGCTCGCACACGTAGCGCTGCAACGCCTCCTCCATGCTCAGTCCCAGGCGCCGCTGGATGGCCGCGTTGAGAAGCTGATAGGTGTGCGTGCTGTAGCAAGACTGAGTGCCCGGCTCGTACACCAGGTCTTGGGTGCAGAGCAGCCCGAGGACCTTCTCGCCACTGAAGTCGGACGCGCCGGAGGCGTCCACGAAGGCTGAGGGAAGGCCCGTCGAGTGGTTGAAGATCTGCGATACCAGGATGCCCTTGCGCACCTCCGAGGTGCCGAACTCCGGGACGTACTCGGCGATGGGCGTGTCGTAGTCCAGGATGCCCTGCTGGTACAGGCGTGCAACTACCGTGCCCGCTATGCTCTTCGAGATCGAGGCCAGGGCGAAGACGCCATTGCCCAGCGAATCGTCCTCACGGGCACCCTCGCCATACCCCACTCTCACGCGTAGACCGGTTGCGTCGGAAACGCCCACGACGACCAGGGGCAGGTTCCCGCTCTCGACATACCCGCGCGCTCGGCGCAGAGACTCGTCAATCTGTGCTTGCGATATCATGGTGTGGTTCTCCAGGGAAGCGTCGTTAGGGGCGTGGAGGTTGTTTCGCTTCGCCCCGGGACGCACCTTCAAGCTCCGGGCGGCCGCGCGCAGAACCACAACGAGTACCTGCCGAGGGTGGACTGGTGGGCCTTGCGGGGGGGCTGTGCAGCGACAACAGTTGATGACGGGGACTCCGCGAACGAGTGGAGGCTGGGACCTTCGGCTCAAGCGGACAACAGCACTTGGCCCGGACTAGCGTCAGGCCGGGCCTTCTCAGACGGTCCCGATGCGGGATTGCACGCACCCGCTAGGCGGCCACTGCCGTTGCGTGCAGTCGTGCGATCAACTCGGTGACCAGCTTCTCGCGCTCGTGCAGCTCTAGCCGCCCCTGGTGAGTGTCGCAGCGATGGATTGCGGAGACCAACTCACGGCGCTCCGTCTCCAACAGCTGCTGAAGCAGATGCCACTCCTGATCGCTGAGATATACCTGCGGGCTCATCGCGCACCCCTCCTCTCCCCTGAGCCAACTCTGACCCCCACGTCGCCGCCTTCATTATACCCACCGGAGCGGGCACCAACCGCGGCAGCAAGGCCCTTCTGGCTTCTTCAGTCGCTCTTGAGGCTGCACCTACTCGCCCTTGATCCAGGCGATCTCTACCTTCGTTCCGGGCTCCGCTCCGCCGGTCGTCGGGTCGAGGCGCAGGCCACGGATGGCCTGACCTCGCCACTTGGCATGGGTTCCCACCGGAATCTCATACTCGTGCCATTCGCCGTCGGGCTTAACCGCGAAGTTGAGGTACTTGTTGTCGGCGAAGC
Organism: Armatimonadia bacterium; assembly: GCA_039679385.1. Lineage (NCBI taxonomy): Bacteria > Bacillati > Armatimonadota > Armatimonadia > Armatimonadia bacterium. The sequence goes on from JBDKVB010000165.1 coordinate 21,870, forward strand.
CAGGCTCCTCACTGGTGGTCCAGAACACCTGCCCCTCTGCGTTGCAGGCGGGGAGCTTCATTCGCACCCTCAGCTTCGTGTACTGGTCCGGATTGAGCCGCAGCATGGGGCGGACCATGAAGGGGTCCTGGCCGGTGAAGGTGAGCTGAAGGGCCCCGTCGACCCACCTGGGCTCCGCCAGGGAGTTCATGCCCTGCCAGCCTTGCATATCGTTCTCGCGGTCGAAGCGGAAGTCGATCGTGGTCGCAGGCTCCGCCGGCTTCGGGTACGCGAACCGGGTCTGCAGCCGCAGGAGCTTGCCGTCGCCTGCGGCCAGGGACAGCTTGATCCGGTTCTTGACCATCTCCAGCGGCTTGTCTTGCCCGTCAGCCGCGCTGACCTCGGTCACTCCCACCACGTGCGGCATGAGGGTTGCCTCGAACTCCACTGGCTGGTCATGGTCGCGGTTGACCACGAAGGCGTAGTCGGCCCCGGCGTCGTCACGGAGGAACCCGATCACCAGCGGAACCTCGGAGGGCACCTGCAGGATCGCGTCGCGACTCAGCCGGCGAGCGCCTGTCGGGATCGGGCCGGTGTGGAACACCCCCGTGGAGGTGCAGCGCAGCAGCGTCGGCCCCAGGGCCAGCATCTCACCGTTGAGCTGCTTGACGATCGGGTACAGCCGTCCCGGCTTGCCCGTGTTGTCAACGATTCCCGCGGAGGCGTAGTCGTCGTTGTTCCAGCTCCAGTACACGAAGTACAGGATGCCCTTGAAGCCGTAGGCGAGGGAGGTGTAGACCTGCCACCGCATCTCCGAATCGGAGGGCTGGCGAACTGCGGGCGTCCAGGAGCAGGCCTGTATGATGTTCCAGGTCGGGACGTTGTGCCGCAGGCCTGCCTCACGAATCAGCTCCATGTTCTCGAAGAAGTCGGGCTTGTCGACCCCACCGGCCATGAGGCAGTAGTGGTCATAGCTGAGGATGAGTGGCCGGGAGGTGGTGAGGAACCGCTCGAGGTGGTCGGCATAGGTCGGTGTCCCGAGCTGCTGCACTGAGGCGTAGGTCGGAAAGAGGTTGATGTAGGGCGGATGGACCGGGTCCTCGCGCTGCAACTCCTCCCCGAGAGCTCCCAGGCCCTCGAACTGCTCCAGATTCGGCTCGTCCTGGAGGAAGTACCCAAAGAGCGCCGGATGGGAGCCGTAGTCGGCAACAACCTGCGCCACCTTGTCCTTCCAGTTGTCCTCCTGCGGCAGCGTCCAGGCCAGGCGACCGTCGATGACGATGGCCTTGAGGCCCATTTGCCCGCACAGGTCCAGCATCTTTCGGTTCTCGGCCACGAGGTCAGCCGGGCGCTTGCTCCAGCAGGCTGGACCGGCCACGGTGAAGTTGCAGTCCTTCACCGTCTGCCAGGCCTCCAGGTTGTTGTAGTCCACCTGCGGCCCCACCCAGTAGCTGATGGGGAAGACTTCCGGCTGCCAGCGCGACTGAGCCATCGAAGGTCCCTGGAGAGCCGCCACAGCCAGACAAGTCAGGACGCGTGCCGAGCAGTTCATGGACTACCTCCCGGACTGTGAGAGCAACTCGAGTTTCACGGTGCGCAAGGCCTCACTTCTCCATCGGCCGCCCGGTCTCCTGTCGACAAGGATCGGCTGCAGGCTGGCAGGGAGGGCTTGGTTCTTGCCTGACTTCGGCGGAGGGGGTAACCTGTGGGGCTTGGGGTTCACAAGTCCCCAGTCCGCTTAGCCTTCCTGTAACGAAAGGTACGACCGTCTCATGTCTGACCAGAAGGATCTCTGCACCAAGACTTGCACCTCGGAGTACCCGGTCCGTGTTGCCTGCGTCGGCGACAGCATCACCTACGGCTCGGGCATCGCAGACCGTGACCACGACAGCTACCCGGCACAACTGGGTCGCAAGCTCGGTGAGGGCTGGGAGGTGCGCAACTTCGGTGTCGGCGGAACAACGGCCCTCCGGCGTGGTGACTTCCCCTACTCGCGTGAAGCCGCCTATGCGGAGGCGCTGGCCTGGCAGCCGCAGGTCGTTGTGATCGCTCTCGGGACCAACGACACCAAGCCCCAGAACTGGGTGTTTGCGGACAGCTTCGCCCGGGATCTGGAGTCTCTTGCTGACGCCTTCCTCGAGGTGAACCCCGCGGCAGAGGTGTACCTGTGCCTGCCCGTTCCGGCCTTTCCCGGCGAATGGGGCATCCGTGACGACGTGGTGCGCGAGGAGGTCGTGCCACAGATTCGCCAACTGGCGGCCCGTCGCTGCCTGCCGACGATTGACCTATACTCCGCCCTCTCAGGTCACCCCGAACTGTTCCCCGATACCGTCCATCCAAGCGCCGAAGGAGCGGGCTGGATCGCAGCGGAGGTCCATCGGGCGCTCACCTGCGGGGAATAGCTGACCGGTGGTTGCGTTGGGCACGGAGCTTGCTGCGAGCGCAGAAGGGCGCTAACGTACGAGGTGACCGACGAAGCCAGGGAGAGCCGCCGCCTGGAGGGCTCGGGGCGGGTCGCCCGGTTCCGCAACACCGATCGGGGGAGACGGATGGCGAACGACTCGCACCAGGAGGAAACCACGCTGGTAAGGCTGTGGCCCTATGTGCCGGTTGGGGTCGCCGCCCTGGTCTTTGCAGCCCTCACGGCCGCCTTCTGGGACTATACGGTTGACGACGCCTTCATCAGCTTCAGGTATGCACGGAACCTGGCGCAAGGCTACGGCCTCACCTACAATGCAGGCGGACCTCCTATAGAGGGCTACACGGGCCTTCTGTGGGTGCTGCTGATGGCGGTCCCCGCACGCCTGGGGCTGGACGTCGAGGTCTTTGCGAAGGTCGTCGGAGTCCTCGCCACCCTGGCCTGCATGGCCGTCACTTTCCGGCTGTCCCTGCGGCTGATCGGGCCGGGAGAGCGAGGTCAAACCACCTTCGCGGCCGGAATGGCGATCCTCCTTCTGGCCGCGCAGGCTGAGACCGCGATCCACACCGTGGCAGGTCTGGAGACTGCGCTCTACTCCCTGCTCCTGACCGCCTTCCTCTACCAGTGCCTCTGCAGCGCCGAAGAGCAGACGAACCGGTGCCTCGGTGCCCTGGCCTTCACCGGGCTTCTCCTTGGGCTAACCCGGCCGGAAGGCAACCTGCCAGTCCTGGTCGGCCTGCTGACGCTGCTGCCGATGCTCCAGGGCCGCCGCAGGTCGGCGCTCGTCTGGTCTGCGCTGCTTCTCTACGTCCTGCCCGGGCTAGCCTACTTCCTGTGGCGTTTCCACTACTACGGGCAACTCCTGCCGCTGCCCTTCTACCTCAAGGCTGCGAACCAGCAGACCCTCGCTGGCCTCCGTGGAGTGGTGGGTTTCCTGGCCACCTACGGCACTTCGGCTCTCGGCGTGTTGATGTGCGTCGCGGCAATCCGGTTCAAACGCACACACGCGCCCGGCCTCCTCGCCTCTCTCTCGCTGCTGGTGTTCTTTCTGTTCCCGGCCCACATCATGGGCTACTGCTTCCGGTTCCTATACCCACTTGTACCGGCCATCTGTGCCCTGGGCGGCGCCGGGCTGGCCCTGCTCCTTACCCTTCCACTCTCATCCCAGAAGGAAGGAAGGCCCTGGGCGCGCCATCTCCCTGCCATCGCCCTGTGCCTCCTCCTTGCCGTCAGCCAGGTGCCTCGCCTCCCCGGCGCATACACCACGCAAGTGAGGTACTACGCGGCAGGACTTCAGAGGGCGCACATCGCCCTGGGCAAGTGCCTCGCGGAGTTCAAGCCGGCAGGCCGGCAACCGGTGCTGGCGATAGGCGACGCCGGTGCAGTGCCCTACTACTCCGGTTGGCGAACGATCGACATCTTTGGTCTCAACGAGCCCCATATCGCCCTATCACGCGAGCACGATCCGGAGTATGTGCTGTCTCAGCACCCGGATGTTCTGGTCCTCATATCGTCCAGCGCAACCGTCTTCGTCCCGCACCTGGATCGCGAGGCAGACCTGTACCACGCAAGCCTCGCGCGAGGCATGAGGCCGCTGAGGGCCATGGAGTTCGACCCACACAGGTACTACCTGTGGGTGCTGGCCTTCCCAGGTAGCGACGTCTGGGAGCACCTCAAAGGCGCCACCTGCGGCATGCCCCTGACGCCCGGCGAGACTCCCGGCGGGCCGGCCAGTTAGGGTCTACTCACCGACTGCAAGAAGTCCCACACTGCGCCCGAGCTTCTCAAGGACGAGGCGTCCCCTTCGTAACCCGGTACTCCCCCGGAAGGGCATCGAAGGTCATGCCGGGTCCTCGGCTCTCGATCCTGGTCTCTCGGCCATCGTCGAGGCGCCACACTGTGACCTCGCCCTCCCAGCCGGCCAGGCGCAAGGTAAGAGCATGGGGCGTGTCGCGGTCCAGGCGGCAGGTCAGGGTCCAGGGCCTGGTCCTCTGACGGTCCCAGGGCGGCTGCACGAAAGTCGCATCGGGATTCAGCGTCACGTGGATCTGGTCGCTGCCGACCTCCACGAAGTACGCCCCGGTTCCCCCGTAGGTCACTACCGGCGAGCTTCCACACCCGACGATCCGCTTCACTTTCGGGCTTGCGGCGAAGGGCTGCCAGTCCTGCCATCCGCGGGAGTACATGAGCAGCTCGGGCGTCTGCAAGGCGCTGAGGTTGTGCTCGAAGGAGACCACGCAGTTGCCGAAGGTGAGGTTGTCGTCGCCGACCGCCTCATAGGGCGTGTAGCGTGGCGTCTCGGCGAACAGTTCCGAAGCGATGGCGAAGCTGACGGCCTTCTCGGGCGTGCAGTACAGGTTCAGGTAGTGCGAGCCCCGCAGGTACTCCGCAGAAGGGGTCAGCGAGTAGGTCCACATGTTTGCCACCTGTGCCCCGAGAGCGCGGAAGAGACGGGCCATCGCCGGGTACAGGTAACTGGTCTGGTTGTAGAAGGTCTCGAACTCGTAGACCGCCTTGGCCTTGTTCGCGAATCTGGTCCCCAGAAGCCAGCGTAGCCGACTGTAGTCCTGCCAGTGCTCACGCAGGTAGGGCAGGTAGTTCTTCCCACTCAAGTCCACCGGGTGGTCCCAAAACGGGCTCGCCACGTCTGACTGACCGGGGTACAGGCAGAAGGACACCACGTCCACCGGGCTCTCGGCGACCGCCTGGTAGACCTCCTCATGGCCCTGAATCATCCGCGGCCAGTTCAGGTTCCACGCGACCGGCTTCTGGCACCCGGTGTCGCGAATCGCCGTGCACATCTGCGCCAGGAACCGACTGACCCACTCGTAGCGGAAGGTCGCGTAGCACACCTCGCGGTCGGTCTCGATCCCCTTGTCCTTGCACCACTTGTCAAAGGCCGCCCGAAGAGGGGCGTAGCGATCGTCGGAGACCATCGTTGGGTAGTCCACGTAGCCGGGCTCATTGGCGATCTCGACCACTGCGATGGTCTCGTCGTCGGCATAGCGCAGACCGGAGTAGCGGTTCACGTGGGACAGCAACCCTTGCATGTACCGAGCGATCTTGGCACTCAGCGCCGGATCGGCAATCCACTCCTTGCGGTCACGCCCCGCCAGGAAGGAATCCGGCAGGAAGGACGCACCCATCTCGTTCACGAGGGTCAGGTAGACATAGATCCCGCGCTTGCGGCACCCGGCGAGGGTGTAGTCGAGGACATCGAGGAACACGCTGTCCTTCAGGTTGCCCTCGGCATCGCTGAAGTCGGCCGGGAGCAGGTGCATCCGTATGACACCGGCACCCATCGGCGGCAGCTCAGCAAGGTTCGTGTCCGCGACACGCTTGAGGGCCTCGGCCTCCAGCGGGATACCAACGGACTTCAGCCGCCCGCTGTACTCCCACGAGAGCGCAGTCTGGAAGTTGACACCCCACAGGGCGACTTCGGTGCCGTCATCGTACACCAGAGCGCCCTTGCGGCAACTGATCGGTCGCGGAGCCTGATGACGGCCTACGGGCTGCACCCCCATAGTCTTGGGGGCGATCTCCTCGCCGGTCTTCGGCCGCAGCAGGTCGAAGGCCCGTAGCAGCGCCTCTGGAGGAGAGGCTACCGGCACGACCGAGACGTTATCGAGGTAGGTGGTGCCCGGGGCGCCGGTGTAGAGCTTACCCTCAGCCCCGCCAAACCACTCGAGCCGCACCTGCTTGCTGTCGTAGGTGTTGAAGCTGAACCGGATCTGGCTCCACTCTTTCGAGGTGGGCGCGATGACCGTCACCAAGGGACGCCAGTCCATGGTCATCACGGCGAAGAGCGGCTGGAGGTGCCCGTCGCTGCGGACCCAGGCCGACACCTGGTAGACTGTCCCGGGCTGCACCGTGAGGATCTGGTCCAGGTGGGCGTTGTCGCTGCCCGGGGTCGTGCGCTGGAAGCGAACCGCTCGCGATCCGCCACGTCCTTCACCCTCCACCAGAGTGAAGGCCGCATCGGACTGGCCATGCAGGTAGCCCATCCACGGTCCCTTCTGGGCCGGAGGAACAACCTGGAGACCTTCTGTCTCGAAGTCACCGTCGGTAAGCACCGAACCTGCTCCAGGCGCTGTCTCAGCGCCCGAGGCCAGGGCCAGGCCGAGCAGTAGCGAGCCAACGAGAAGGCCGGGATGCATGGGCAGCCCCTCCAGGTCCATCAGGTTCGAGGTGTGCCGACTCGCTTCGCCCAGGGCGCGGGAGTGACCTGCCCCGGACTCACGGATAGGGCCTTGCAGCAGCCACTTTGGGGTATAATTCTTGACTAAGGCGACCAGTCGTCACATTGCCGGTGTGGAGGTGCGACCATGGGAAACCGGGGGATGCTTTGGGCCGCTTGCGTTGTGGTGCTGGTCTTGATGTCGTGGTCCATCGTCTGGGCACAGACGGGTCCTGCCACACAAGCCGTCGGGTTGACACTACAGGCGCTCTCCGAGGAGGACCTGAACACGATCCAGGCCTCCTCCGGTTACCGAGTAGGGGTCGTCGTGATCGGTGTTGCACCGGGCTCAGCCGCAGCAGCGGCCGATCTGAGGGCCAAGGACATTCTGCTGACGGTTGCTGCCCGGGGCGTGGACTCCCCGCAGGCCGTCGAGGCGGCCCTGGCCTCTGCCACAGGGACCGCCCAGATCCTGGCGATGCGCGCCGGTGAAGGCGGCAAGTGGCAGCCGGTGACGATCAACCTGCCCTTGGGAGCCGCCACTACCGCTCCCACTCCCTTGCCGACAGTTCCAGCAACTCCCACTGTTCCTACTCCCGCTCCCCCTGCAACCGGCGGCGACGTGAACGCCAAGCTCCGGGCGCTGGACACGGCGCTACAGGCCGGTGTGATCACGCAGGAGGAGTACGACCGCAAGCGAGCGGAGCTGCAACCCCAGGCAGGGGCAACACCTACTCTCGATGCCGCCGCTCGTCAGAAACTGGCTGCCCTGGATACCGCGCTGGCGGCCGGAGTCCTGGATCAGCAGGAGTACGCCCGCAAACGCGCAGAGATCCTGGGCGGAGCACCGGCCACTCCTCTGGCCACGCCTGCGACGACCCCAACAACGACTGCCGCACAGACCCCGCAGGCCGCGCCTGCGGTTCACGGTGGGCAACTGTACAACCACCCGATGGGGTTCCGATTCTGGTACCCGACCGGTTGGAAGGTGCAGACCCAGGAGGAAGGCTTGCAGCTCGTGCCGCCTGATCAGGCGACCACGGCCAGCGGTCCTGCCGAGTATTACGCGCTGACGGCTGTCAGTGTTGCCGGTGAGGGGATCGCCTCGGCCGACGATCCGCGAGTCTTGCAGTTCGTTGAGGAGCAGGTGCGCCAGTTCCTCCCAACCCTGACGCGAAGCGGCGAGGCCCTGCGTCTGGCCCTGGACAACGGCCGAGCCGTCTGCGTCGACTGGACGGCCCAGAACGCCCAGGGACAGCCGGTCAAGGCTCGAGTCTACGCCACCATCCTGCGCGACTTCGGCGTCGCCCTCTTCGCGCTGGGGGCAAAGGACCGTGTCGAGGGTCGTGACGCTGAGCTGCGGCGCGTCTTCTCCTCTGTCAGTCTTGAGGCGGGCAAGGTGGACCCGCAGCTCGTGGGGCAGTGGGCCTTCCGCTCAACCTACGCCCTCTCGAACGACATGGGGGAGCGTGTCGGGTACTACGACTCCTACTCCAAGGCCAAGATGGTGTCGGAGAGTCAGCGCACCATGGAGCTTCTGGCCGACGGCACCGTCACGCGAACCACGAAGCGAGAGATGCTCGCAGGCGCCGCAGGGATCTGGATCGAGGACAAGAGCACCAACACCAAGCGTGGACACTGGAACGCCGCCGAAGGACACCTGTACCTGACCTGGGAGGACGGGGACGTCGAGCACTTCCGCTACCAACTCCAGGCGGGAGCCGGCGGTAGGGAACTCAGACTCGAGAGTGGCGGCAACGGCGAGGTCTGGTCCGGATAGCTCGGAACCCGTCCATCGCCCAAGAGGCGGACGTCGGAAGGTAGGCGTGCCTGCCAAGGAATCGCCCGGTGCGTGGCGAAGGGCCTCTGCCCTTCCACCTCTTCGCAACCGGGGGTCCAGCGCTATGAACCGGACGACGGCCATCCTTGGCGGCAACCTCCTTGATGGTACCGGCGTACCCGTGCTCTTCGACGGCGTGCTGCTCCTTGAGGGCGAGCGCATTGCAGCCGTCGGTACGCGGGACGAAGTCGATGTGCCCCCGGATGCCTACATCATCGACGCGTCGGGATGCACTGTGTTGCCGGGCCTCATCGAGGGCCACGCGCATGTCGGCGGCGACTGGCCTTCCGTGCGGACCCTGCGCCTCTCCTTGCAGCGCGGCATCACCACCCTCTGCAGCGTCTCGGCCAACCTCAAGGGCATCGCCCTGCGCGACGCCATCGCCGCCGGACAGGTGCGTGGCTGCTCGCGGATGATCGCCGGGTGCGTTGTGACGCCCACCCATGGGCACGTGAAGTTCCGCACTGCCGACGGCCCCTGGGAAGTTCGCAAGGCGGTCCGGGAGATGGTGGAGGCCGGTGCGGACTTCATCAAGACCGCGGCCTCCGGCGGATTCTGGGCCAAGAACGAGAAGTGCGCATCCCCGAATTACACCCCCGAGGAACTCCAGGCACTCACCCAGGAGGCCCATGCCTGGGGTGTACCGGTGGCTGTCCACGTCCACACGCAGCCGGGCCTGTCCTACTGTGTCGAGGCCGGGACCGACATGATCCACCACGGCGCCTTCATCGATGAGGCGGCCGTCCGCGGAATCGCCGCCAGGAACCTCTTCTATATCCCCACGCTGTCCGTCACTTGCCGGCGCAATATCGACTCGCTCTACGACCAGCCCTGGCAGACGGAGGAGATGGCGCTGGCTCAGCCGATCCACCGCGCCGGAGTCCGCCTGGCCTACCAACTCGGGGTGAGGATCGGTGTCGGCTGCGACTACCCCGGCAACCCACGAGGCTGGGAGGTCGGCGACCGGACGCTGTACGAGCTGCAGGAGTTGGTGCGCTGTGGCCTGAGCCCGATGGAGGCGCTCCTGGGGGCTACTCGCATCAACGCCGAAGCCTACGCGAAGGACGACGACCTGGGAACCCTGACGCCGGGGAAGCGTGCCGACGTGCTCGTCGTCGCCGGGGACCCGCTGCAGGACATCAGCGTCCTCTACGACCAGGCCAACCTGTGCCTGGTCCTGAAGGACGGCTCGGTGGAGTACGCGCGCGAGGACTACAAGAACCACTACTGCATGTCCGACCGGTAGCTGCCCTTTTCGGGCCCTAGGGAGGCCGACGTGGTCTCCATGTCGAAGGGGCCTCGCCTCAGATGACTAAGACTCACGAGGATGCCTATGAGCTATGCTTTGCTGTTCTTGGGGATTGCGGCGATCCTTCCCGGGGCTCAGGCCCAACCGACGGCGATCACCTCGGGACCCGGAAGTGACACCGAACCTGCCTGGTCTCCCGACGGACGCCGGGTAGTCTTTCAGCGGGAGCAGGAGGGCAACGTCGAACTGTTCCTCCTGGACGCGGCTAACGGCGCCGTATCACCCTTGGTCACCGGCCGGGGAGTAGCGACCTTCCCTGCCTGGTCGCCGGACGGTCGCTCGATCGTGTACACCTACGCGAGGTTCGACGGGACTGCTGCCTCCGGACTGGAGAACGGCTACAACCTCATGCTGGTGCCCGCCGAGGGCGGCACACCCAAGAGACTGACCTCCGGGCGCTGGCGCGACTACACACCGACCTTCAGCCCCGATGGTCAGTGGGTGTACTTCTCCTCGAACCGGGGCCTGAAGCGAGACGGCATGGGGCTGTTCCGAGTCGCCGTGCAAGGTGGCGAACCGGAGCCGGTCTTCGTGCGTGATGGCGACCAGATCGGGGTCCTCGAACCTACCTGGTCACCAGACGGCCGTCTCTTGGCCTGCGGGTACCTCGGCGGCTTCCGTGCCAACTGGACGCTGCGCCTGCTTCGCCTGCAGCCCGAGGTTAGCGACCTCGCACTCAGCGAGAGCAACCACCCGACCTACTCACCCGCCTGGCGTCCCGACGGCAAGGTCTTGGCCTGCACGGGCTTCCGCACCGGCGATCCCGGCTGGGGCATCTACCTCGTCGAAGTCGCGACCGGGGCCGGCAGCCGGATTGACACCGGTCCGGGCAACTCGCGCTCGCCCGTATGGTCACCCGACGGCCGCGAGCTGATCTTCGAGAACAACCGCACCGGCGTCTACAAGCTCTACCGGATGCAGGTGCCGGCCGTCACCTTCACGGTCGCCTCTCGTTCAAGAGCCGTGCCGCCGAAGCCGGTGGTGAAGCTCGACTTCAGCCGCCTCGAGGGTCCCTCGGCGCCTGATCTGAGTGGGCAGGGCAATGCCGCGACGGTGACCGGTCCGATCGACGTGGCGGAGGGTGGACTGCTGTGCGGTCCGGGGCACTCCGTGGCCGTTTCACAACCCAGCGGCTTCGACTTCGGCGTCGACGGGTTCAGCGTGCAGGCGACGGTTCGCGTCGACCAACACATCAACAAGCTGCAGATGATCGCTGTCGGTGACTACCCCGATAACCACTACGGGTGGCAGCTATACCTCAACGACACCAACAGTGTGTGCTTCAACTCGCGAACGCCGGACATGATCTACGTCGGCGCCACTTCCGATGTGCCGCTGCCTGTCGGACGGAAGGTGACCCTGACCGGCGTGCGCCGCCCGGGTGGTGGCGTGCAGCTGTACGTTGACGGGGTGCCGCAGGGAAGCACCGGCACCGGGGCCACCATACCCTACCCCGGTGCTCTGCAGCTTCGTGTCGGCACGCACTACAACGGCAGCGCCCCCTTCGTCGGGAGGATCTACGACGTGACGGTCTACCAGGGGGCGCTATCACCAGAAGACCTGGGCGGACCCACCCTGGAGGAGTTCCTGAAACCATGACCTGCCGACTCGCAGCTTCCACAATACTGGCCCTGATGGGCCTTGCTTCAGGCGCCCTGGCGGCACCTCGCTTTGAGGTTGCGTCCTGGGTAGACCACTACGACTTCACGGGCGTGAAGGCCGAGGGCAAGTACGTATTCGACACGGAGACCCCGGAGGGGTGCGCCAAGATCCTCGACCACGTGCAGGAGGTCGGCACGACCACGATCCTGTGGCGCAACTGCGGTGGAGCGACGATGCGCTACCAGAGTCGCGAAGACGTCGGGCACCATGCGACGATCCCCGACAAGCGTCGGCTGCCGAACAACGTAGACCCCGGTGGCTGGGTGCGGTACGGCGAGGCAGACCCGGACATCCTGCGCACAGCCCTCCAGATGTGTCGCGAGCGTGGGCTGAAGCCCGGTGTGCACTGGCCCTTCGAGGAGACCCACTGGGCAAGCTGGACGTCAGGCGGCTTCAATCTCGACCACCCGCAGTTCTGGGCGCAAGACGTCTCGGGCCAGCCCTGGTGGGGACGAACCAGCCTGGCCTTCCCGGAGGTCATGGCCCACAAACTGCGGTTGGTCGACGAGCTGATCGATCGCGGGATCGAGACCCTCTTCATCGACTTCTTCCGCACGGGCGGCTGGGGTGCGGCCTATGAGTACGTGACCCCGATGAGGGAGGCCTTCGAGAAGCGCTACGGCGAGCCGGCACCGATCAGCTCCGCCGACCCACGCTGGCGTGCTCTCGTTTCCGACCAGGTGACCGACTTCCTGAAGGCCATCCGACAGCGCTTCGACGCCTCCGGGCGGAAGATCGACCTGATGGTCGGTATCCCGGGGATCGCACCGCTGGACAACCAGTGGGCCGCAGCGCAGCCCACCGACTGGCGGCGCTGGATCGACGAGGGGATCATCGACGGTCTGGTCATCAACTACGTATCCTGGGACGCCGCCGATCCCATGGGCAGCACGAAGAAGCTCTGCAACGATGTGATGAAGGTCGCCCGAGGCCGCTGCCGTGTGTACTGGCCGATCCGCGCCTACGACTACAGCGGCTACGGCCTGCCCTCCTACCAGAAGGCCACCAAGCGCTCGCAGGCCGACCTGGCCGCCGAGTTGATGGAGATGGCCTGGGAGCAAGGGGCCGCCGGTGTGAGCCTGGAGTGCGTCGACTACAACAACTACGTCCCCGCGACCCGGCAGGCAATGAAGGCTCTAGCCGAGGGCAAGTGCAAGTACGTTCACGAGCCGGCAACTCAGTAAGCCGGGGCTCTACCCTACCTGCGCTTTGACGCGGGCCGCCAGGGCAGTCAGGCCTTCCCAGTCGCCCTGCTCGACGAGCTTCGGGTTGACGAGTGCTCCGCCAAGACCGGCTCCCACGCACCCGGCCTTGAGAAAGTCTGCCACGTTCTCAGCGGTGACTCCGCCTACGGCCACGAAGTCCATGTCCTTGATGGGCCCGCGAAGCTGCTTGATGTACCCGCAGCCCAGGGGCTCCGCAGGGAAGATCTTGACGGTCGGCGCTCCCAGACGCTGGGCCGTCAGGATCTCCGTCGCCGTTGCGGCACCAGGAATCACCGGCAGGCCGTGATCGACGCAGTAGCCGATGACTTCGGGGTTCACATCCGGCGCAACGATGTAGCGAGCTCCGGCGGCATGCACGGCCTCGGCCAGTTGGCGACTGATGACCGTCCCGGCGCCGAAGACCATGCGGTCGCCCATGGCCCCTGTTACCTCGCGAAGCATGTCAGTCACGCCAGGCGTATTGCAGGTGATCTCCATCAGTCGTATCCCCCCGGCGTACAGGGACTCGGCGATGGACAGAATAGTGGAGGCCGACACCCCGCGCACGATGGCGATGATCTTCTCCTGGCGGAGGTCCTGGTAGAACTGCTCAGCGGCCATGATCTTCTCCCCTATCGGCGGCAAGTCTGTGGCCGCCGAGTACTTGGTGATGGATTCGCGAGGCCCTAACGCCCGACCTCACGGCCTGGTGCGCTGTCCAGCAGTCGCAGCACCTCGGCGCGATCCGAGACAAAGTAGTCGCCCCGGATACCCAGCTTGAGTGCTGCCATGGCGGCCCCGAAGGCCATGCCCTGTGACACCGAGCCCTCGAGCACGCCGCAGAGGACTCCGGCTGCGAAACAATCCCCGGCTCCGAGCCGATCCTGGGCCTCGACCGGGTACCCCGAGCACTTGTGCAGGTCGTGACCGTCCCAGGCCACTCCACCCTCTCCGCCGAGAGTCACCACGCACAGTCCCGCGCCGAAGCGATCCGAACAGGACCGCACGAGCTGCTCCGGCTCGCCCTGCAGACCGAACACCTGCCCGGCATCCTCGCGGGTGAGGAACAGGTAGTCAGCGCCCTGCATGAGTGGCTCAAGGCTCCGGGCGGCCTGCTGGGGCGACCACAGCTTCGCCCGGTAGTTGACATCAAAGGAGACCGGCACGTGCGCCGACCGGGCAGCCTGGACCAGGTCGCGAGTCACCTGCAGGCACTGCTCGGAGAGTGCAGGGAGGATCCCTGACAGATGCAGAATCCGGGTGTCGAGCAGGAAGTCGAGGTCAAGCTCTGCGGTCTGCATCGACGCGACGGCCGAGTGGCTGCGGTCGTAGATCACCTGCGTCGGTCGCGGGCTCGCGCCCGCCTCGACGAAGAACACCTCGTTGCGGGCTTCGGTGGTCCAGACTACTCTTGAGACGTCGACGCCGTGGTGGCCAATCTCCCGTGCCACGCGCCGCCCGAGGGCGTTGTCGGTGAGTCGCGAGACCCAGGCCGTCTGTCGTCCCATCCGCGCCAGGGCCACCATGGTATTGGACTCGGTCCCGGCAGTGCGCACCTCGTACATCGGCGCGGTCTCCAGCCTCTCCCCCGGCTGGACCGACAGGCGCAGCATGGTGGAGCCAACGGTCGTTACATCGAAACGCTTCGACATGGTGGGCAGCTCTGTCCTTCCCCTGGTAACGTGGACGCAAGCCCTCCGGCGTCCCAGAGTTCTGTTCGCAAGGGTCGGCGCAATCCCCTCCACGACCTCCGACGGGACGCCCACCCTTGTCGTCGCCGGTATTCCGGGCTATCATAGAGCCAAGCCCAGCCGTCTGCAACGCCCGGGATGCTGACGGGCGTTTATCTTTTTCTCCATCACGCTCCAGGCCGATATAGAGGGATTGCATGAACGAAGCCCATTTGACCAAGATCGCGGCGGAGTTGTCCCTGCGCCAGACTCAGGTGGCAGCGACCGCCAAACTGCTCTCCGAGGGCGCCACAGTGCCCTTCATCTCACGCTACCGCAAGGAGGCCACCGACAGCCTCGACGAGGTCGCCGTGACCGCCATCCGTGATCGGCTGACCCAACTGGCCGAGCTCGATGAGCGTCGGGAGGCCATCCTGCAGTCACTCACGGAGCGCGAGTTACTGACCGATGAGCTGCAGCAACAGCTTGAGGCCGCAGAGACCCTGGCAGTGCTCGAAGACATCTACCTGCCCTACCGACCCAAGCGGCGAACGCGAGCCATGATCGCTCGGGAGAAGGGTCTCGAGCCCCTGGCTGAGCTCATCTTCGCCCAGGGCGATGACGACATCCTCGTCGCCGCAGCCGAGTACGTAGACGCTGAGAAGGGCGTCGAGACGGTCGAGGACGCTCTCGCCGGAGCCCGCGACATCATCGCCGAGCAGGTCAACGAGGACACCGACACCCGCGCCGTCATGCGCGAGCTGTTCATGCAGAAGGCAACGCTGCGGTCCAAGGTCGTTACCGACAAGGAAGAGGAAGCCGCCAAGTACCGCGACTACTTCGACTGGGAGGAGCCGCTGGCCACAGCACCTTCGCACCGCATCCTGGCCGTCCGCCGGGGCGAGAACGAGGGTCTGCTGACCATGCGCATCCTGCCCGACGAGGAGGAAGCGCTGGCCCTGCTGCAAGCACGCTTCGTCAAGGGTCAGAACGCTGCCTCGGAGCAGGTCGGGATGGCCGTGCAGGATGGTTACCACAGACTCCTGGGCCCCTCGATGGAGTCCGAGGCACGACTGGCAGCGAAGCAGCGGGCCGACGAAGAGGCCATCCAGGTCTTCGCCGAGAACCTGCGGCAACTGCTCTTGGCCGCTCCGCTCGGCCAAAAGAACGTCCTGGCACTCGACCCGGGCTTCCGCACCGGCTGCAAGCTGGTGTGCCTGGACCGCCAGGGCAAGCTCGTGTACAACGACACCCTCTACCCGCACGGCTCCGAGCATCAGGCCACCGAGGCAGCCGACAAGCTGCGCAAGATCGCTGCGCAGATGCACACCGAAGTCATCGCCATCGGCAATGGCACGGCCAGTCGCGAGACTGAGAGCTTCGTGCGCAAGTCCGGCCTGACGCAGGAAATCACCGTGGTCATGGTCAACGAGAGCGGCGCCTCGATCTACTCCGCCTCCGACGTCGCCCGCGAGGAGTTCCCGGATTACGACATCACCGTGCGCGGTTCCGTCTCGATTGGCCGGCGGCTCATGGACCCGCTGGCCGAGCTGGTGAAGATCGACCCGAAGTCCATCGGGGTCGGCCAGTATCAGCACGATGTCGAGCAGGGCTCGCTGCGGCGGTCGCTGGATGACGTGGTGGTCAGTTGCGTGAACGCCGTCGGAGTTGAGGTCAACACTGCCAGCAAGCAACTGCTGACCTATGTCTCCGGGTTCGGTCCGAAACTGGCCGAGTCCGTCGTGACCTACCGCGACGAGAAGGGTCCCTTCCGCTCCCGCAAGGAGCTGCTCAAGGTGCCGCGTCTCGGGCCTAAGGCCTTCGAGCAGGCAGCAGGCTTCCTGCGCATTCGTGACGGCGAGAACCCGCTGGACGCCAGCGCGGTTCACCCCGAAAGCTACGCCGTGGTGGATGCCATGGCCTCCGATCTCGGCTGCAAGGTAAGTGACCTGCTCCGCGACGAGGACCTGCGCAAGCGAATCGCGCTCGATCACTACGTCACGGACACCGTCGGTCTGCCGACGCTCCAGGACATCCTCCAGGAGCTCGCAAAGCCCGGACGGGATCCCCGCGAGCAGTTCGAGGTGTTCCAGTTCGCCGAGGGCGTCGAGAAGATCGCGGACCTCACTCCGGGAATGCGCCTGCCCGGCATCGTGACCAACATCACCAAGTTCGGCGTCTTCGTCGACGTGGGCGTGCATCAGGACGGCCTGGTCCACATCAGCCAGTTGGCCGACCACTACGTCAAGGACCCCACCGAGGTGGTCAAGGTCCATCAGAAGGTCATGGTGACGGTAGTCGAGGTCGACCTCGAACGAGGTCGCATCGCGCTGACCATGCGCACCGGTGAGAGGCCCGCACGGCAGCAGGCCGAGAGCAAGCCGACCGGCGACAGGCAAAGCCGGAAGCGGCCGGAGCGTCCCGCCAGGGCCAAGCGTCAGGAGTCCAGGCCTCAGCCAAAGCCGACCACGGCCCTCGGTGCAGCTTTCTTCGAGGCCCAGCAACGCGGTCAGGACAAGCACGACAAGTAACGCCAAGGGCGCCGGGAGGCGTCGACCTGGCTCGACTACTCAGGGAGAGAAACATGTCCAAACTCGTCACCGCGGTCATTGTGGGAGCCGGACACCGTGGCGTCGGCTACGGTTCGTACAGCCTGTCACACCCCGAGGAACTCAAGATCGTCGGCGTCGCCGACCCGGACGACGTGCGCCGGGAAAAGACGCGGGCCAAGTTCGACCTCCCGGCGGATCGCTGCTACCGGACTGCCGAGGAACTGGCTGCTGCACCACGCTTCGCCGATGCGGTGATCAACGGCACGATGGATCTACAGCATGTGCCGACGACACTCCCGCTGCTCGACGCCGGCTACGACGTGCTGCTCGAGAAGCCGATCTGCCCCACGCGTGAGGAACTGCTGACGCTTCTTGCCAAGGCACGAAGCACCGGCTGCAAGCTCATGATCGGGCACGTGCTTCGCTATGCGCCCTTCTACGTTGGGGTCAAGAAGCGCGTCCTAACGGGTGACATCGGCGACATCATCAGCATCAACACTACCGAGCGGGTGAGCTACCACCACATGGCGGTCGCCTTTGTGCGGGGCAAGTGGAACCGGCGCGAGGTCAACCCCATGCTGCTGGCCAAGTGCTGCCACGACCTCGACCTCATCTCCTGGTTCAAGAGCGGCGTGGCGCCGACGCAGGTAGCGAGCTTCGGACACCAGAGCTACTTCAAGCCGGAGTGCGCACCTGAGGGCGCAGGAAAGCGCTGCCTGGTGGACTGCAAGATCGAGGAGCAGTGCCGCTACTCCTGCCGCAAGCACTACATCGAACAGCGCCGCTGGGGTGCCTACGCCTGGGAGAGTATCGAGCACATCGCTAACCCGACGGACGAGGACAAGCTCGAGTCTCTGCGCACCGACAACCCCTATGGCCGCTGCGTGTGGCACTGCGACAACGATGTCGTCGACCACCAGTCGGTCATCGTCGACTTCGAGGACGGTACGACCGCAGCGCACACGATGGTCTGCGGCACGGCCAAGCCCTGTCGGACGCTACATGTGGTCGGGACGCGCGGGGAGATCGAGGGCGAGATGGAGGCGGGCAAATTCGTCGTGCGCCACCCGGATGCTCGGGCCGGTCACGAGTACAGCGAGGAACTGGTGGACCTGAGCGTGACGGGCGATGGCCACGGAGGCGGCGACATGCGTCTGGTCGGCGACTTCGTGAGCGTCGTGCGGGGAGACGAGCCTTCCATCTCCACCACGTCGGTCGAGGATTCGGTCTACGGCCACCTGATTGCCTTCGCCGCCGACGATGCGATGGTGCAGAGCCGCGTCGTACCGATCGAGAACCTCAAACAGTAGAAACGATACAGGGCGGGTTCTCCACCTTCACTACGGTCGAGAGCCCGCCCTGCAGCAATCCTCGCAAGGCCTCGTCAGTTCTCCGCGATCCACTTCACCCGGGTGCGCGGCACGGTTCCCTCGCCGAACATGCCCGGCACCCTCTCGGTCACCAGTTCGACCTTTCCCTGCTGCAGCAGACGGTGGATGGCCTGGTAGGCTACCAGCGCCTCCTGCCCAAGATGGCCCTCCGACCGCAGCGCCGTCGCAGCCTTGCACAGGTTTCCCAGGCCGCAGATGCCCTGCTCCTGCAGGACCGGCGTAACGGCCTCCACCACCGCTGCCAGGGCTGGTGGCGGACCGGCAGGTATGCGGATCTCTGTAAGCGGGTGCAAGGTGAAGCTCGAGAGCGAGAACCTGCCGGCGCAGTTCCCCGGCATCACCATGCGCCACTGCGTGCCCTCCGGGAAGGCGATCTCAGTGGTCGCTCCGTAGATGGCGCTGTCGCTATGCCCGAGGACCAGCGGCTGGTTGATGCGCAGGCCCACGAAGCTGTCCGGCACGTCAGCGCTGATCGTCAGCCCGACGATCTCCGAAGGCCAGTCCTGGAAGGTCCGTGCGCCGGCCTCCAGGAGGTCAGACCCCTCGCGCAGGTACTCCTCGATCTGCAGGCACATGACCTCGCTCACGTGGACCGAGTTGCCGTCCTGCAGCATCGGGTAGTTGCCGACCGTCTCAGGGACTCCTGAGCGGAAGCGATATCCGCGATCCAGCAGCAAGTTGCCGGCACGCACGTAGTCGGTGGTGTCGGAGAAGACGCCCACAGCGCCGTTGGCTACGTAGGCCATGGTCTCCGCGTTGCCGACGAAGGGGTGAGCCCACTCTCTGCCGCCGCCACTCGGGGTGCGACTGTGGGCAATCCCCAGCGTGCCGGGAAGGTCCATGGCGTCCGTCTGCTCACGCAGTGCCTTGACGTCGCCAACAACCTTGGCGTAGTGCAGCTTTCCCTCGTGAACCGTGGCGACGCCGGTGTAGAAGCCGCCACCAAGTCCCTCTTCACGCTCCAGCATCTCCAAGAGCATCGGGGCTGCCGGCTTGTCTCCCAGGTATGCAGCGATGACGCACATCGGCGAGTTCGACCTTTCTGCGCTGTACTTACTCTAGGCCCGGAGGGCAGCCCTCTCTTGCGGCAGACGTTCCTTCAGCAACTGCTCCAGCCGTCCCAGCTTCTCCTCCACCAGCCGCCGGTCGATCATATACCCGTAGGCCTCGCCATGCCAGCCAAGCCGGGAATCGGCGTCGAGCAAGGGCAAGGCCGACGCAGCGCTCTCGGCCTCGGCACGACAGATCGCCTCGATCTTGTCGAGAAGCTTCCGCTTCGTCGCAGCCTCCTCGGCGGCGCAGAAGGCGTTCCTGGTGAGCAGGAAGTCGACCACGTTGGCGGCGCTGAGGGTTTGCACGACATGGAACCGAGCGACGGCTGTTTCCCGCGCCAGGCGTCGATGGTCGTCGCCCTCGATCTTCGCCAGGGCGGCGTCAAGCAGGGCGATCGCCTCCGTGGCCTTGGCCGCCTCGGAGCGGAAGCACTCCAGCACCTGCTCGGGCGTGAAGGGCGAGACCCAGTTCAGCAGGTCACCCTCGATGTTCTTGTCCAGAAGCCAGGAGTGCGGGAAGGCGCGGTTGATCTGGTCGAAGATCAGCAGGAAGGCAGGGCCCCGACTGACCGGCCCGGTGTACATGACGGGGATGCTGCTGGGGAAGTCCTCATGGGCCTCCGAGAGCTTCTGCCAGGCGGCGACCACCTCGTCGGCGACCTTCGGCCCGAAGTTCCGCAGGGCCACACGCCGCAGACCCTCAGCCACTTCCGCAGGCTGAGGGGACCAGGTGAACTCGCCGGCGGTCTCTGTGCCCAGCGAGGGCATGTTGCCGAAGTTCCAGCAGGTCATCATCCCGCTTACGCCCGTGTCGCGCAGGGCGACGTACTTCCGGGCGATCTTGGGCAGGTCCGGCAGGTAGGGCACGTCCGGGTTCTCGTGGGTCGTGCCGATCTGTATCTTGGCGTACACGGGCAGGTCGCGTCCGCGCTGGAAGTCGGCAACGCCCTGGAATCGCGGCGAGGGCCCGACGACCTTGATGCTGTACTCGTCGTTCGTGTAGGCATACCCGCAGGCCTGCGTGGGCTGGCCGCGCTCGAAGTCACCCATGGCGATCACGCCCTCAGGCAGAGCCTCAAGCACACCGCGCTGCGGGTCGGGCTCCCACATCGCCCAACTCCAGTTCCACACGATGATCTCCGCCTCGGGCTTCACTGCCCAGGCTCCATCCCGCACCAGTCGCACGATCTCGCCGACGACTTCCTGAGGGGTCCGCTGTGAGCAGCGAGGACAGGTGGCGACCTCGCCGGTGCGCTCCTCGGGCTTTTGCGGGTTCACTCGCGACCGGCACCAGCAGTGGCTGGGGAACTCGGAGGCGGTGATCATCATCATCCCGGCCAGTTCGGGCACATGCCGGAGGATGTACTCGGTCGACTCACGCAGATAGGTCTTGACCTCGTCGGTGCTGGTGCAGAGCTGAACCAGCGGCTTGTAGCTGGAGGCCGCACCTCGACACTGCGGGTGATTGCGGAAGAACTCATCGGTCTCCGGAATCGCCATGGGCTCGTTGATGTACAGGAAGACGTCGATCCCATAGCGGGCGGCCCTCCGGCACAGGTCCTTGAGGCGGGCAAGGACCTCTTCGGCCTGCTGCCCGAACTCTGGGAAGACACTCACTTTGGCGAAGTGACGGAAGGCGGCTCGCAGCCAGATTCCATTGAACCCGTGCTGAGCCAGCCGCATCAAGAGGCTGTCGTGGTAGAAGAGGTCGGGACCGGCGTCCTCCTCCTGATAGGCCGGGTAGGCCATGCCGGGCGAGAGCCACTCCGCATTGAAGGGGTCGCCACCAAAGCCCGTCAGTTCGTCCACATAGAAGGGCGACAGCGGCGAGCGATGGATGCGACGCCGGAACTGTGGCCGCCGTGTCTCCTCACCCAGCGGGGCAATCGGTCCACCTCGCTCGCGCATCAGGTTCTCCAGGCGGAAGACTCCCTGCAGCACGCCGGTCGGACCGGCACCAGTCACCTCGATGCCCTCACCACTCACACACACTCGGTGCGTCTCCGGATTGGCGTCCAGCGACGGGTCGATCCCCAGCCGGATCTGGTGCGCAGCGCTCTGACAGCCCAGCGTGCCGCCCACGGACTGGGTGATGAAGTCCGTCAGGTGGTCGGCCGCCACGCGGGCCAACTCCGCATCACACTCGACGCGGATCGCCCAGGTCTGGTCGATCGTCACCTCACCAGCACCGGCAACCGCACCCGCACGACAGAAGGACTCCTCATAGGTCGGCGTCAGAAGCTCCGCTGCGAAGGGCATCGAGTCGATGATCTTCATGCCTTACTCACCGTAGCCCAGGGTGGTGTAGTAGGCCAGGTTCGGCTGGCGCACATCGGCCCGTCCCATCTGCACCACAATCGGAACCGAGGAGCGCAGACGCAGGGCGTACTGGCCGAAGGGAACCTGGAAGTTGCGGTCGCCCACGGGCTTGTCCATGCGGAAGCAGGTGACCCGCCGTGCCGGAGCGAGGAGCTTGATGCCGGCCTCGGGCTCGCGGTCGGAGAAGTACACGTCCATCTCGATGTGCGCGTCCTCGTCGCCGGTATTCAGTACGACCAGCGACTCGTGGCCCTCCAGCGGCAGTCCCTCTTCACCCGCCGGGGGCAGGTCGCCATCGGGGAAGATCCACGTCTTGCGGCCGTCCGGTGTGTTCATGTTTCCTTCCTTCGCTTCTCACAGACGGCGACCAGGCGCCGTGTACTCACGCCCACTGACCCGCAAGTTTCTGTGCCGTCCTGAAGGTAGCACCGCGCTCCAGCAGGCGGTCGACCAGCACCGTGAACTGCTCCATTGCATAGTCGCCGCAGTTCTCCACCAGGAAGTAGTCGGGCTCGACGGCGCCCTCACCGTAGTGCAGTCGCGTGGGCATCGGCATGAACTCCCAGGGGTGGAAGTAGAAGCACAGCACTGCCGGCAGACTCCGCTCAGCGATGTAGCCGAGGAAGTTGTCGATGTGCACCATTAGCTCGTCGGCGCTCTTGTTGCGGAACAGCGGCCATTGGTCACGGTCACGGTGATAGGGGTCGTCGCTCTCGACCGTCATGTCGCAGAAGATGGGGATCTCGACCAGCTTCAGATCTCCGGTCTCCCGCCAGTCCTCGCGGCTCGGGTGGTAGGGCACAAGCTGCTTCTCATAGCAGTAGAGCGGATAGGAGGCGTCGGCCACGTAGCCCAGATCGTCCAGGGCGTTGCATACGGCAGTGCTTCCCCACAGACGCGGGCAGCGGAAGGAGACAGGCCTCTCGCCGAGTGCCTCGGTTACCCAGTCCGTCGCGACCTTCAGGCGGAAGGGCACTTCCTCGGGCAGCAGCGGCTTGACGCCGGGGATCTCGAAGATGGGGTCGCCGACGGTCTCGTGGTACAGCGAATGGCAGCCGACCTCGTGTCCGGCTTCCTTGACGCTGCGCACCACTTCGGGGTGCAGCCGCGCGCTCTCGCCGGTGAAGAAGAAGGTGCCGGTGATGCCCCGGCTCCGGTACAGGTCCAGGATCTTGGGGGTGCCGTCGGTCACACCGGTGTAGTCGATTCCCCAACTGCCCACATCGGTCTCCATGTCGAAACCGAAGACGACGGTGATGTCGCTCATGGTCTGCTCACTTGCCTTCGTATAGGTCTGGGTGATACCCAACGGGTCGCCGACGAATCGGCGACCCCCGTCGATCGGTCACAAGGCAGACTTGCCCCGACCTAGAGCTCGATGACTTCGAGGTGCTTCTCGGACAGCCACTCGACGCCGGACTTGGTGACCCGCACGCCGTCTTCCCAGCGCATTCCGAAGCCCTTGGTGTACAGGAAGGTGTCCACCTGGAAGGTCATGTTCTCGGCCAGCGGGTACTTGGAGCTGGACTCCATCCACGGGCGCTCGACTTCCATCAAGCCGATGGAGTGGCAGGGGCCGTAGAGCAGGTAGTCGCCGTAGCCACGGGCCTTGACGAACTCCTCGAACTTGATGACGACCTCGGCCGCGGGCACGCCGGCCTTCATCATTTCGGCGGTCTTGAAGTGCGCCTCCAGGCCGAACTCCGCCAGCTCGCGCATCTTCGCCGGCATCTTGCCAAAGCACACCGGGCGGCCGACGCTGGAGGAGTAGCCGTTGACCAGCGCGCCGATGTTGAGCTGAATCAGCTCGCCCTCCTTGAGGACCTTGGGGCTCGGGCGGCCGATGGCATGGGTGCTGTTGCGGCCCGAGAGCACGTAGGTCGGATGGCCCTCGTACTCGGCGCCGTTCGCATACATTGCTGCCTGCGCAAGACCGACAACCTGCTGCTCGGTCATGCCCGGCTTCATGTTGTTGAGGACGTACTCGGTGGCGACTTCGCTGATGCGGAAGGCCTCACGCATGCACTTGAGTTCGTTGGCGCTCTTGACGGTGCGCATATCGACGATGAGATCGTCGGCGCGGACGATCTTCGCCTTGCCGACGCCCTTCTTCAGTGCGTCGTGGAGGGTGACCGGCATGACGGGAAGGCCGGCGATGCCAAGGCGCTTGACTTCCTTGCCACCAGCGGCGGCCGCGATCACGTCGGCGAAGGTGTCGAGGACGACGCCGGGATACTCAGGCTCGGCCGACTCACGGTACTCGAGAAGCTGCATGATGCGGCCGGTTTTGGCCCGGTCCTGGGCGAAGGTGAGGGTCTCGGGGCCGATGAGCAGGATCGGGTCTCCCTCCCGACCCAGGGCTACGCCGCCGGTCTCAAAGAGCGGCCAGTAGTCGGCCAGGTACCGCACGTTGGACGGATCGGCTTCGTCCCCGTGGGCGATGAGGACATCGATATCGGCCTGCGCCATCTTCTCCTGCAGTGTCGCCCAACGCTTGGCGAACTCGGACTTGGGGATGCTAGGCGTTGCCATCAGCACGTTCACTCCCGTTGGTGATCTGTGAAGTCGCCCAGGGGCCACAGTGGCTCGGGTACGACCAGTCACTCTCTCGATCAAAGGTACGTGCAGGTTCGCCGAGCTGGCCGGGCTCCCCTTCATCGATACGCCCACTTTGTCCAGCCTGCCTCAGGTCGAGGTGAAGGGCAAAGGATTCAGTCCGCGCCCGGGGAAGTGGGTCGCCTTGTCGCTCAGTATCCATCGCGAACCAAGGACGCAGGGAGGCCAGTGCTCCATGCATGACCCCAAGTGGTGTATCTTCTTTGACTTCCATACGATGCCGGCGTGCCCTGACGTCGGCGCCGGGTTCGACTTCGACGCCATCACCGGCCAACTCGCCGACTGCGGCGTGGACTACATGGTATTCCCGGCCCGCTGCAATCTCGGCGTGGCCTACTACAACACCAAGGTCGGCATCCGCCATCCCTCGCTGCAGTACGACCTCATCGGCAAGCTCTCCGAGGCCTGCCAGAAGCGCGGCATCGCGCTGTCGTGCTACATCAACACCGGCCTCAGCCACGAGGAGGCCCTCCTCCACCGCGAATGGTGCGTGCTCAATCCCGAGGGGTACACCTATCGCCCCAACCGTCTCGACCACTTCTTCCGCCAGATGTGCTACAACACCGGCTACACCGAACACCTGGAGGAGATGATCCGCGAGCTCGTCTCCGGGTATCCGATCTCCGGCCTGTTCTTTGACTGCATGCACACCCAGCCCTGCGTGGGCGTCGAGTGCATCCGCGAGATGAAGGAACTGGGCGTGAACTGGCAGTGCGACGAGGAACTGCACCAGTACAACTACATGAAGATGAACCGCTTCGCACGGCGGATTGCCGATACCGCGAAGGCCGTCAACCCGAACCTTCTGCTCTACTGCAACGGGGTCGACTACGAGGCGCAGAGCGACATCGGCACCTACCTGGAGTTCGAGTGCCTCCCCACCGGCGGCTGGGGCTATGAGACCCTTCCGGTCGGTGCTCGCTACCTGCGGACCCTGGGCAAGCCGGTCCTGAACATGAGCGGACGGTTCCACAAGTCCTGGGGCGACTTCGGCGGCATCCGCACCGAGGCCAGTCTCGAGTACGACTGCGTGTACGGTATGGCCAACGCCATGCGCACCACCATCGGCGACCACTTCCACCCGCGCGGCGACATCAACAAGGCGGTCTTCGACCTCTACAAGCGTCTCTACGACCGGCTCCAGCGCTATGAGCCCTGGCTGGACAAGGCTACCGCCGAGGTCGACACCGCGATCGTGTGGCCCTATCCCTACCCCGGCTACAAGTACATGGCACCGGCAGCCCGCGAGACCTTCTCGCAGTACTACACGGCCCTGAAGGGCGCTTGCCGACTGCTGTGCGAGCTCAAGTGGCAGTTCGACATCGTCACCGACTTCTCGGACTGGGACAAGTACGAGCTGCTCGTGCTGCCCGACCGCACTCCCCTCAACGAGGAATGGGCAGGGCGAATCCGCAAGCACCTCGACAAGGGTGGTGCGATCCTCTCGAGCGCCTGGTCGGGTCTGGATCCCGAGGGCAAGGACTTCGTCTTCGAGGATTGGGGCCTGCACTTCGCCGGCGAGGACCCCTATGACCCGGCGTTCTTCCGCCCCTCTGCCGAGGTCGCCGAGAAGATGCCGGACATGCCCGTCACGCTCTACCAGAAGGGCACCTGCATCGAACCGCTGCCGGGAACGGAGGTTCTTGCGGAGATCATCGCCCCCTACTACAACCGCCATTGGGACGGCGAGCACGGGTTCGTGTATCTGCCGCCGGACAAGCCAACTGGACGAGCGGCACTCACCCAGAAGGGTCGTCTCGGGCACTTCAGCCACCCGGTGTTCAGCAGCTACAACCTCGATGCGCAGGTGCCCATCAAGCAGATCGTAGCGAACCTGCTGGGCCGCATCATGCCGAATCCGCTGGTGAAGGCGCCCGGTCTTCCTTCCTTTGCCCGTGCCAACGTCACGGCTCAGCCCGGTCGCCGGATGCTGCACCTGATGTCCTATGTGCCGGAGCGCCGTGGCGGCACCGTGGACATGATCGAGGAGCGTATCGAACTGCGGGACGTCGCCGTCGCGCTGCGTGCGGACGGCCATGAGGTCAAGTCCGTATACCTGGCGCCCGATCGGCAGGCACTGCCCTTCGAGGTCCGCGACGGCTATATCCACACCACCGTGCCGGAGGTGGACGGTTACGCGATGGTGGTATTCGAGGACTAGCAGGGGCCTGGCTCAGCGATTACCAGACCGCCACAACCTCCCTGGAGAGGGGACGAGACAATGGCGTTCAAGCTCAGCACTCGCATGCTCTTTTGCGACTGGCACATGCCCAACTTCCTGCCCGAGATCAAGATCGACTACGACGAGTACTTCGAGGGGGTCAAGCGCACCGGGGCGCAGAGCATGATCTTCATGTCCAAGACCGCCCACGGGACCTGCCTGTTCCCCAGCAGTGTCGGCATCACGAACCGGACGATGCACGGCGACCTGTTCGGCGAGATCGCCACGCGGGCCAAGGCGGCCGGGCTGGAGTTCATCGCCTACTACAACATGATCCTGAGCTGGGAGCTCGCGCGGCTGCACCCGGAGTGGACCCAACTCGACCGAGAAGGCAAGCCGCTGCGGATGTTCCTGTACCCGTGCTCGTGCATGAGCAACGAGGAGTTCGCCGATCACGTCTCCAGCCACATGGCGGAGGCGACTGCCCGCTATCCGATCGACGGCTGGTTCCTTGACCTGCAGTACTTCGCGCCGCAAGGATGCTTCTGCCCCTCCTGTCGTCGCCGGTTCAAGGAGCAGTTCGGTTACGAACTCGACCCCGAGCACTTCGGGGTCGCCCAGTGGCTCGACCTGTACACTTACCAGGTCAAGACGCGCGAGGCCTTCATTCACCAGGCCCTTGACCGCTGCAATGCCGAGAAGCCCGGCCTGAGCTGGTCCTGGAACGGCTGCGGGAACCCGAGCTCCATCTCGGCCACCCTCGATGAGGGCGCCCACTATCTGTCCACGGAGGCCCATCCTCCCTCCTACCTCCACGCGAGTCATGCCACCCGGTACTGCGAGGGGCTGGGCAAGCCCTTCACCCTGTTCATGCCCGAGAGTCAGGGCTCCTGGGGCGACTGGACGGTCACGACCCCGGCGACCATCAAGGGGCTGTCCGCAATCGCCCTGGCGCACGGCGGTGCGCTCAACATCAACCACATCCCGTACCCCTGCGGTGACCACGGAGGCAAGGTCCCACAGAAGGTGTGGGACACCATCGCTGAGACCTTCCGCTTCGTCGCCGAGCGTGAGGAGTTCTGCTCGGGCAAGCGCCCGGTGCCCTCAGTGGCCGTCTTGCACTCCGCCTACAACTCCCGGCTTCTGCAGTCGATGGCCCGTGCCGGCAAGGGAGGCCACTTCGGCTCCGCCACTTACAGCAACGAGTCCGCGCTGTCCCAGTTGCTGCTCGAGACTCACCTCTCCTGGGAGATCTGTCCGGAGACGATGACCCTGGAGCAGATGCGCAGCTACGAGCTGATCATCCTGCCCTACATGCCCTATGTGTCCGAGGAGCTTGCGACCAAACTGCGGGCCTACGTGGAGGGGGGCGGCCGTCTCCTGGCCGGCTACCACACCTCGCTGTTCGGTGAGAAGGGCGAGAAGCTGGAGAACTTCAGCCTGGCCGACCTCTTCGGGAGCGACTACCAGGAGGACTCCGCCTACAGCATCAGCTACCTGGACAACTTCGACGAGGCGCTCGTCGGAGAGCTGCCCGACATGCCGCTGCTCATCAAGGACGTCTCAAGCGGGCTGATGAACCCGGCGAACCACGCTCTCTACTGCCGTCCGCGACCGATGACGAGGACGCTGGCGCTGATCACCGACCCGATCATTGAGAGCGACTTCGAGATCGGGCACTATGTGTACCACGACCACGCGCCTCCGGGATACGCGACCGACTACCCCGGCATCACACTAAGCAGCTACGGCAAGGGCCAGGTCCTCTACTTCGCGGTTCCCTTCCTGCAGGGATACGCGACGAAGAAGTCGCCCTTCCTGCAGCGGCTCTTTGCCCTGCTGCTGACGGACCTGCTCGGGGTGTCAGGCAAGGCTCGCGTCGAGGCTCCGAGGTCTGTGAAGACCTCGCTGATGCAGGACGAGGAAGGCTGGCTGCTGCACTTGGTGCATCTGCAGCAAGGCACCGACGACATGTACCTGGACAGCTTCTACCGGCCCGACCCGATCACCGTGCGGGTGAATCCGGGCTGGAAGGTGAGCAGCGCCCAGGAGTGCGTGACCAAAGAGACCTACGAGCTGCGCCAGTCGGAGGAGTGGACGGAGTTCACGATCCCAGGCATCCGGGACCATCTGGTCGTGCGTATCGCGCGAGGATAGAGGCGAGGCAGCCGGCTATCAGTGGGGCTGCACTACTTCGGCGCGATGACGGTGCGGGCGTACCAGTCGTGCCGCCGGGACCATCAGCGCCAGTAGTACCACCATCGACGCCGGCAGCACCAGTACGGCGGAACGCAGGCCGAAATCGTCGCCCAGGGCGCCAATCGTCCAGGGGAAGATCACGCAGCCCAGGACTCCCGCCGCCGAGAGTAGCGCGAAGAGCCACGTGGAGGCGGTGCTGATGTGATCCGAGGCCACGGACAGCATCGTGGGCCAGAAGCAGGCGACGAAGAGCCCGCTGAGGGCGAACAGGCACCAGGCCGCCCACGGAGACTGTACACCGGCGAGGCCCACCGTGGTCAGCCCACAGCACACCGCTGAGGCCGTCATCAGTCCGACCGGGCCCACGCGGGTTACCAGAAAGCCGCTGGCGAACCGACCCAGGGCCATGAAGCTGCCGTAGACGATCGTTGCCAGGGCGCCGCCACGTGCCGAGGCGCCCAGGATCTTCACCATGTAGTTGGGGGCCCAGGAGGTA
This sequence comes from Armatimonadia bacterium, assembly GCA_039679385.1. Lineage (NCBI taxonomy): Bacteria > Bacillati > Armatimonadota > Armatimonadia > Armatimonadia bacterium. The sequence goes on from JBDKVB010000165.1 coordinate 50,917, forward strand.
ATCCCGGCCTCACAGCCCCCACCCATGACCATCGCCACAAACAGCACCCAGAAGAGGGGCAAGCCGAGGAAGCGTCGCAGCTCCGACGCGCCGGAGCTTGCCCCTTCGGTTTCCTCCCTGTGCCTTGGGTAGTGCGGGGTCAGGAAGAGCACGGCGCAGACCGCGCAGGGCAACAGCCAGATCAGGAAGGCCATCCGCCACGAGTGCCCCGAGTCAAGCAGCCCCCCGGTGGTGAAGGCTCCCACCACCAGCCCCAGCGAGAACAGCCCGTTGAGGATGTTGAGAGCCCGGGCGGAGTGTCGTGGGTTGAGCTGCGCCGCCAGTGGGTTGACAAGAGCCTCAACCACGCCCAGCCCAAGGCCGGTGATCCCCATCGCACCCAGAATCGAGGAGTAGCCGCTGGACTGCGCCCCCAGGAGTTTCCCGGCAGCGATGGCCAGGAAGCCCCAGAACAGGAAATGCTGCTTGCCGCGTCGCTGGCCAAGGTATCCGACCAGCAGGAGCGACACGACCAGTCCCACCATCCGCAGCGATATCACCGCACCACGGTGCTCGAGGTTCAGACCCAGGTCAGTGCCGATCGCGTCCAGGGACACCGCCGGGACCACCTGGACGGCACCGAAGACGGTCATGCCGAGCGTGGAAGCGACCATCAGGCGCAGATAGGCCACTGGCTCCCGGGGCGCGATTGGCGAGTTTGTGGAGGTATGCCGGGGTGCGTCCTGCGTCTCCATGCCTGCTTGCTCCTGCGGTGATGGTGCGAGACTGGTAGATTGTAGGCGAGACTCGAGGCGCTGGCAACCCGACCGGTACTGACCAGCCTCGCCACCGGCGCAGGCGGTGTGCTGTGACCGACCGGGAGGACCCCTGCGAGCGGCGGCGAACTGGGCACGCAGCAAGCCCCGCGTCCCTGGCCGGAAGTCCGGGGGCCTCGCCCGCGACACCTTGCCCTCATAAGTGCACGGAGGTGCCGACACATGCGACGACGTCTGCTTCCCCTGCTCACCCTTCTGCTGGTGGCAGCCTCATGCCTGACCCAGGCTGCGGAACCAGTTACCGCTCCCCCAAAGGAGACCCTTCCGGTGACGAGCCCGACCTATCCGCTCTTTGGCGGCTGTGGTGGAGTGTATCTGTATGCAGAATCAGGCCCCCTCGTAGTGGACCTCTTCAAGCGCGACCGCAACACTCGCGATACCACGGCCGAGCTGCGGGCGATTCTCGTCGGTCCGGATCGCCAGGTGCTCCAGGAGGTCTCGATCCCGGATGACCGCAAGCCCACGGGCAGTGGGCTTGGTCCGATGGAGCAGGTTACGCTGAGCACCACCGTTGAGCGCGCGGGCGTGTATGCAGTCAACATCACAGTCTCGCAGGACCGCTACGGTGACAACCTGCTCTGGGGCTTCAAGACCAACTGCCGACGCTTCCTGGTAGAGACGGCACGAGGGCACAGGGATCGGCGACATGAGGAGCCCATCGTCCTGGGCAGCCCGGAGCAACCCGGTGATGTGTGCTTCCTCCCCCGCAAGGGCGAGATGAACCTTGACGCGAGCGGTCTGCTGGCTTCCGCCGGTCCGCTGCAGCTCTTCGACGGCGCAGGGAAGCTGGTCAAGGAGCTGCCGGTCGACAACACCGGCAAGACGGAGGCAAGCTTCCCTGCCGACCCCTCACGCGGAGACAAGCCCTGGCGCCTGCATTTCCCCGCCGCCAAGGGTGTCCTCAACCTCGACGGCCTCACGCGCTGGGAGACGAAGGATGCAGCCCCCGACCTTTGCTACTGGTCACCTGATCTGACTTCCTGGTTCCCCTTCCTGCGCAGCCGCTGGCTGCTCTCGCCCTACAGCACCACGGTCTACGGCGATGCTGGGGAACCGCAGCAAGTGACCTTCCAGGTGCACAACAACGCCGACGAGGAGCGCGGGGTGCAGTTGGCCCTGGAGTTCGACGGGGCACCCTGGCCGGTGCAGCTCTCCACCCAGGAGGTCCGCGTCAAGGGTCGCTCGGCGGTCCCGGTCTCCCTGCAGTTCAGCTTCCCGACCGACGGGAAGCCACATCAGCTCCGCCTGCGCGCCACCACGGAGGACGACGGGTTCTCGACCTACTCGACGGTGCTGCTCAAGCCAGGCAACGCACCGGCGACGCAAGCCCTCAAGATGCCCATCCTGCTGAAGCCCTATCAGCACGAGAACGAGCAGTTCGGCTACAGGCCCGACTACCCGCTGCAGAACCAGATGTACTTTGACCCCTCGAACCACGCCGTCACGGAGGTTGCCGGCGGCATCTCGATGCTGGTCGATGGGCGCTGGACCACCATCGACCTGAGTCGCGCAGTGACCGCACGCGTGCCGGACTTCAAGGGCGAGACCTTCTCCCTGTCGACCACGAAGGTCGGCTTTGACCGTGAGGGCGGCCTGTACCTGCTGGCGACCTGCGCAGGTACTCCTGTGCTCCTGCACTCGGCGGACCGAGGCAAGACCTTCACCGCCTATGTGATCCCCGGCCGTCGCGGCGCCCTGGACCTCGAGCAGTGCTCCGGCCACAATCTACCGGACGGGCCGATGCCCTTTGTGCGGTTCGTCGCGACGGCCTCCGACCCCAAGCTCATCTGGCGGCGTATCAACGACCTCGAGCTGTTCGTACCGCGCAAGGTCGGTGACCGTCTGGATCTCGGTCAGCCGATCCTGATCTCGCGCGAATGTATCGGCTTTTCCGGGCACTCCGGGATGCCGTCCTCCGTGGTATCGCGGGGCTCGAAGGTCCACGTCATCTGGGGCGAAGCGACCGACCCGGAGGCGAAGGCTCCTGGTGTTCCGACCTACGTGGTGACCTATGACCGCGAGACGGGCAAGCTCACAACACCGGCCCTGGTCGGATACGGGCCGCCCGCCAATGACATTCACAACACCCCCAGCATGACGATGGACGCTGACGGGTATCTGCACATCCTGGTGGGCACTCACGGCAGGCCCTTCCAGTACGCCCGCTCGTTGAAGCCCAACGATTCCAGCGCGGGCTGGACAGAGCCTCAAGCACCGGGCGCTGACCTGAGCCAGACCTACGTGGGTCTGGTCTGTGGCGCCGACAACACGCTCCACACCACCTTCCGTCTCTGGCGGAGCGGCGAGCCCTTCCCGGCGAGCTCCTACGCCACCCTGGCCTATCAGCGCAAGCGTCCCGGCCAGCCCTGGGAGGAGCCCCGCATCCTCATCCTTGCGCCCTTCTCCGAGTACAGCGTGTTCTACCACCGACTCACCATCGATCAGCGCGGGCGGCTGTTCCTGTCCTACGACTACTGGTCGACCTACTGGTTCTACCGCAACGATCATTTCGGTTCGCGTCGCGCGCTGCTCATGTCGCCCGACGGAGGCGATACCTGGAAGCTGGTGCAGACCTCCGACCTGCAGTGACCCAAGGAGGCGACCGCAGAAGAGGGAGCCCGCGATGCTGTCGTACGCAAGAGACCTGCCCGAGCTTGAACCCGTGGACCTGATCGTCTGTGGCGCCGGACCGGCGGGCTGTGCTGCAGCGCTGAGTGCCGCACGCTCAGGACTGTCGGTCCTGCTGGTCGAGGCCCTCGGGCAGTGCGGTGGCATGGGCACCAGTGGCCTGGTGTCACACTGGCTGGGTGGACGGAGCTTCGATGGACGCCGGTGGGTAGTCGGTGGAATCTTTCGGGAGCTGAGTGAGGAGGCGGCTGCAGCCGGTGCGGCCCTGCTTCCCGTCGATGACCCGGAGGAGAGGTTCACTCCCCATGGCTGGCTCAAGGGCCTGCAGCATGGTGTGCCCTTCGATCCCTTCGCCATGGCACGACTGCTGGACCGCAAGCTGGCCGAGGCATCGGTCGACGTCCTCTACTTCACCCGCGCCGTGGACGTGACGTGCGAAGGTGACGAGATCCGTCACGTGATCCTCGCCAACAAGCAGGGGCTTTCGGCGGTGCGGGCACGGGCTATCGTGGACGCCACTGGTGACGCAGACGTGGCAGCCGCCTCTGGCTGTGAGGTCCAGTGCGGACGCGAGGGCGATGGACTGATGGCGCCCGCCACGCTGATGTTCCACGTGGACAACGTGGATCAGCGCATGCTCTCGGACTACCTCCACGAGCACGACTCGCCGCGCTTCCGGCTGGAGATCACAAGGTGGCGTGAACAGGGCGACTGGCCCTTCCCCTACGAGATCCTCATCACTGTGCAGCTTGTGGAGCCCGGCGTGATGATGATCAACACCTCGCGCCTGGTGGGAGTGGACGGCACCGACCCGCGTTCGGTCAGTGATGGAATGTGCGCGGGCCGCGAGGAGACCGAAGCGCTGCTGCTCGTCCTGCGCAAGCACGTTCCCGGCTTCTCGCAGGCCCGGCTGAAGGCCGTGGCGCCGCTGCTGGGAGTGCGAGAGACACGCCGGATCGTGGGTGACCTGGTGATGACCGTCGAGGACGTGGTGACCGGCCGAACCTTCGAGGACACCATCGGCCTGAGCAGCTACGGCTGGGACCTCCCGGACCCGCATCGTCCGAGCCACCAACCCATGCACGAGCGGGCCCAGGCGAAGCCGCCGGTAACTCCTCTTCCCTACCGGATCATGGTGCCGCGACCTGTGGGGAACCTGATCTGCCCCGGTCGGGCCGTGAGCGTGGAGCGCGAGGTCCTGGGGCCGCTACGTGTCATGGCGCCCTGCATGGCGATGGGCGAAGCAGCCGGACTTGCTGCCCATCAGGTCTGCCGCGCAGGCATAGCCTTCAACCAAGTGGACACGGCGCTCCTGCGCCAGGAGCTCACTGAGCGTGGCGCAATCCTCGAGCTCTGACGCCTACCGCCGCAGCTCACTCGTACTTGAGCACAACCACGCGCACGGTCTCACCGGGCAGGTCAGAAGGATGCACCTGGAAGGCGGCAGCAGCCGGCTTCTCGACCTTCCACGTCGGCGGGACCGCCGCGAGCAAGGCGTCGATCGAGGCCACCGGTGACTTCGGGATCGCAGGCGTCTTGTAGTGCATGGGCAGCACTATCCGTGCTTCGAGCCGGCGGATCACCTGCACCGCCTGCGGCGCGTCGATGGTGTAGAAGCCGCCGACAGGAACCATGAGCACGTCGACGCGGCCAAGGGCCTCCATCTGCTCCTCCGTCAGCACGTGACCCAGGTCGCCCAGATGCGCGATCCTCAGGCCGCCCATCTGCCAGACGAAAACGGTGTTCGGTCCCCGAGCAGCGCCCTGCTGCGCATCGTGATAGGTTGCCACTCCCTTGAAGCGCAAGCCCGCTGTCTCATGCATGCCCGTTCCGCGCAAAGCGATAGGATGGCCCAGCACGTTCTCGATCCCGTTGTGGTCGCGGTGTTCGTGGGTGATCAGGCAGACCTGCGGCTCCGCTCCTGGACGAGGGTATCCGTACCCTTCCGGAAAGGGGTCGGTCATGACGCACGTGCCTTCTCGATCGGTGATCGAGAAGCAAGCGTGACCCCACCAGCGTATCGTGACGCCATCGTCCTGAGCTTGCCCCTGCTCGGCCGGTGCTTCCTTCGTCTGAGACGCTGCGACTCCGGGCAGGGCTGCGGCGATCAGCACCACACCTGACAGCAAGAGCAACTGCGCACCTGCTGCAGCTACCATCGTCACCACCTCCGGGTCCTGAACTTCGACGGTCACGAGACCAGTCCCTGCAACCTCTGTCGCGTGGTCACGAAGGAGGAAGGGAGGCCTGGTGTACGCCACAGGCCGCTGGTGGAGACGAAGGTCGGCACCAGTCCCTCCTGACAAGGCCGGCCTTCCGGGGCCTTGGCAGGGAGGAGCGCTTCAGGTATCATCGCCCCAGGCCGCCTGCGGGCGCTGTTCACTCATCACCTACGCACGGTTAGCGCATGACCGCTCCACCGGTGCCACGATCACCTCTGACGCCCCTGCCCACAGCGGAGAACCTCCGCAGCCGCTTCGAGTCGCTGGGGCGCGGATACTCCCAGAGCTGGGGTCTGTGCTGCCTGCTGACAGACGCCAATGGCCTCGTGCTGGCCCAGGTTGGCGACTGCAAGTCTGGCTGCGACCGTGAGAGCGAGTGCAACCGCGAGCGGCGACGGGCACTTCGTGAGGCCCTGCGTTGGGGCGAGCCGACGATGATGCTGTGTCAGCATGGCATGATCCTGTGGGCCGTGCCGGTGATGTACAATGCCGATCTCCTGGGCGGGCTGATGTCTGCAGCGCCCGATCCCAGTCTCCCTGAGGAGTCGCCGCAACTCACCCCGACGCAGATCCGCCAGGCTGCCCTGGACCTGCTCGCGAAGGCCGAGGAGGCCAACCTCACCAACGGTGCGCTGCTCGAGCTCCGGCGTGCGGCCGCGCAGCGTGAGTCACGGCGGGCGGAGGCGATTCATGCTCTCAAGGAGCGCGGGCATCATACCCTTCGCGACGTGTACTTGGTCGAGGAGCCTGCACTGATCGCGGCGATCAAGCGGGGCGATCGTGCGTCGGCAAGGGAGAGCATCAACCGCGTCCTCGTCGGCCTGTACTTCCTCGGCCGCGAGCGACCCGAGTTGCTCAAGAGCCTGCTGCTGGAGCTTGTGGTGATGATGTCGCGCAGCGCCGTGGAGGCCGGTGGCGATCCGGCAGCGCTCCTCGGCGCGAACTACTCTTCCTTCGCCGAACTGGCAAGCCTTGAAGGTGAGGAGGAGCTCTGCGCCTGGCTGGTGGGGATGCTGGAGCGCATCATGGACGCCATCCACACTCACCACAGCTACCCCATCAGCGCCCTCGTCGGTGCGGCTGTGCAGTACATGGAGGAGCATCTGGGTGAAGACCTCAACCGAGACGAGGTCGCCCGAAGGGCCTGCCTTTCGCCCGCCCACTTCAGCCGCGTGGTGAAGCAGACCTACGGCCAGTCCTTCACCGACCTGCTGACCCAGATGCGCGTGGACAAGGCTCGCGAACGCCTTACTCTCAGCGAAGACAGCATCATCCAGATCGCGCTCGACTGCGGCTTCAGCGACCAGAGCTACTTCACCAAGGTGTTCAAGAAGCTCGCGGGGCAGACCCCTGGCGAGTACCGCCGCAGTCAGCAGACCATGCGATAGCTCCTCTCTCCCCGTTGGCACCTTTCCACAGCTTTGCGTTGTCTCGTGCGCACCAGATTCCCAAAGCGCACGAGGCTACCAGAGGATGGTCTCATTCCACCAGGAATCGCGCACCACATCACCACTCTCCTATCCCCCAGCGCGGTAGACTCCCACTGTGAGAAGTGAACAGAGACGTCGGGACGCAGCCGGCGCACCGATCCGCAGACGGCCTGGCCCTCACTGATATGCTTCGAGCCGCCCCGGGTCTTCACGGGAGCATCAACTTCATGGGACGCACTCTCTGTCAGCAACTCGCCGAACAGGGGGCCATCCTCCCCATCGGCACCGACCTCGTTCTGCGCGAGAAGCCCGATCCTGAGGCCCTTCTGCTCGACGGCACTGAGTTGGGCGCCGTCCTTGTCGAGGCGGCAGCGCGCTACCATACACCGCTGGCGATGCCGCTCATGGACCTGGAACTGGAGAAGCAATACCTGCTGAAGATGCTCGGGGTTCCGATCCACGAGAGGGCAACCTACCACTTCAGCGAGTGCCCCGGCGCTGAGGCCCTGGAAACCGTCAAGGCCGCCGTCAACGATCCGCTGACCCCACGCATGCAGGCCACCGTCGAGGCCGTTGCCCGCGTCGCCCAGGAACCCGACCTCATCCCGGTGGGAATGTGCATCGGCCCCTTCTCGCTCATGACCAAGCTGCTCAGCGACCCGATCCTCCCGATTGCCATGGCTGCGAGTGGAGTCACTGCCGAGGAAGACGCCGAGATCCGCAGGGTCGAGGAGTGCCTTGAACTGGCGACGCGGGTAGTCCTGCGCTACGCCGACGCCCAGATCAAGGCCGGTGCGCGACTGATGTTCGTTGCCGAACCGGCCGCCAACAAGGTCTACCTCTCGCCCCGAATGATCGAGGCAGGTTCGGACATCTTCGAGCGCTATGTGATGCGCTACAACCTGCGACTGCGCTCCCTGCTCGCCGCCTGGGATGTGGGCCTGGTGTTCCACTGCTGCGGCGAGCTGACCGACTATATGGTCGATCAGTTCACCAAGATCGAGCCGGAGATGCTGAGCCTGGGAAGCTCCCGGTGCCTGTGGGAGGATGCGCAGATCGTCCCGGAGCACATCGTCCTGTTCGGCAACCTGCCCTCCAAACGCTTCTACTCTGATGCCGACATGCCGGTCGATCAGGTCTCCGCGATGGCTGCGGAGCTCCAGCAGAAGATGCACGCGACGGGGCACCCCTTCATCCTTGGGACGGAGTGCGACGTCCTCAGCGTTCCCGGTTGCCATGACACCATCGTCTCGAAGGTCGAGGCAATGATGCAGGTCCCGGCAGCCGTCTAGCCACCCGACCCCATCATCAGCTAGTTCGGTTCGTCTCGCCCTCGGCAGCTTTCCGCCGGGGGCGTTTTGCCTTGTGGCGAAGCGAGAAGGTCCGTAGCTGTCTCCGGCGGAAGCTTCATCGCTGAAGGCTCCAGGCATCTTCGTACTCACCTCTCCTCAAGGCAGTGATAGCCCCATGCACTTCGACCTTCCGCCCGATCACGTGGAGGAGCCGTCGTCGATCCCCAACTTCTGGGTCAGCGCCTTGGAGGACATCGACCAGTTCTTCCACCAGAACGTGCGCCGAGGTACTGTGGAGACCCTGGGCACCTCTGCTGGTGGTCGCCCGATACGCGCAATCTCCTATGGCCAGGCTCGCAAGGGCCAGGGCACGACGACCTTCTCCGGTTCGCTCGGGTACGGTGACGTTCGCGCCTACCTGGGACCCGACCATGACAAGAAGGTATACCTGGCCCTCGGAGCGGTGCACGGTGGTGAGTTCGAGGGCGTCGTGGGCATCGTGAACCTGGTCAGCATATTGGAGACCGGCTCTGACCTGCGTGGGAGACCGTACCCCGGAATCGTCGAGGCGGCGGCTGCGGTGGATCGGCTGATCCTCATCCCGGTGGTCAACGTCGACGGTCGGGCGCGGCTGCCGATGCGGATGGCCAGATTCACCGACCAGGACAACTCCCTTCACCAGTACCTGAACACCGGCGCGAACCTCGACGGCACGAACCTCGGCTGGCCGCAGTGCAAGGAGTTCATCCCGCTGGACTTTGCGACGATCGGATTCCCGGGCGGCTACCCGAACGACGCCGGTGTGAACCTCCAGCACGATGACTTCTTCGGCAAGCGGCAGCCGGAGACACAGGCCTTGCTGGACTTGTGTGCCCGCGAGCGGCCGGACCTGATCCTGAACATGCACACCGGCGCTCCTCCGCGCAACTACTACACGCGCATGCACCGACCCTTCCTCGAGCCACGGCTGCAGGAGACCTTCGAGGCGCTGTACCGAGCCGTCCACGGCGGGCTGACCGAGGCCGGACTGCAGGGCACTCGCGACATGGCGCTCGAGACCGACGTCTCAGCCATGCCAGTGGGAACCTACAACCTCGACACGGCTCTGAACCTGCACTGTGGAGCGCTGGCGGTGCTCATCGAGGCTCCCTCTCATGGGTTCGCCGGCCTCGACCGTGAGGGGAGCGTTGTGGTCCAGACGCCCGACCTGATCCTCGACGCCCAGCTAGTCTGCCATTGCGAGGCCCTGCGTTTCCTGGGTCAGACCGGCGGTCGCAGTCGCTGGCTACCGGGACGCTGAAGGCACAAAAGGAGCGTGCACGAATGCGAAGGGCAATCCTGCTGCTTACCGTGCTACTCGCAGCCGCCAGTTCAGTGGCGTTCGCACAGACCGAGACGCCGGGCATAGACCTGACGGGGGTGCTCACGAACCCCGGCTTCGAGCAGGCGGACAACCGGCCAGACCCGGTAGGCTGGCGTCCCTTCATCAGTGGGCAGGGCTTCGAGCTGTCCCGGGATGCCTCGGTCGCCCACAAGGAGCAGGCCTCTGCACGCCTGATCGGACGACAGGGCGCTTCGGACCGCTCCTGCTACGGGCAGATGACGGCAGCGCTGAAGGCTCCCAGGTACCTGCGCCTGCGACTGTGGTACCGCGGCACGGGGTCGAGCGACGGCTTCGTCAGGTATCGGCCCGTGACCGGCGTGAAGGTCCCTAACGACGAGTACGGGACCTACCCCTTCCGCGTCAAGCTTCCCGCCGCCGACTGGCAGGAACTCGTCTTCGACGTCAAGACTCCGGCGGCGGCGCTTGCGGCTGAGAAGGTGCGGCTCGAGGTCAACTTCTACCAGCGCTCCACTGGGACTCTGTGGGTGGATGACGTCTCGCTGGAGGGCTTCGAGAAGATGCCCTGGACCCTGGCCCTTCAGGAAGACGTGGACCCGCTGGCCCAGCACCGACGACCGGCTGACGGGCTGGTGGTGCAGCAGAATCCGCCGGACTTCAGTTGGAGTCCGCAGACGGAAGCGACCGAGTATACCTTTGAGTTGAGTCAGAACCCGGCCTTCCCCGCCGACAAGATGATCCAGCGCAGGCTCAAGTACATCTACTACAGCCACTCCGCAACCCTCGCTACGGGCACCTGGTACTGGCGCTGGCGCTATGCGACCGAAGACGGCACGCTGTCGGGCTGGAGCCGCACGACCAGCTTCACTGTTCCGGCCGAGGCGGTGCCCTTCCCCGTGCCGACGGTGGAGGAGATGCGGCGAGCCGTCCCCGTAAGCCACCCGCGCATCTACACCACGGCGGCGCAATTGAGCGCCTTCCGTGCGCCGCTTCAAACTTCGAGGAAACAGTGGTGGGAGACCTACTTCCGCCCAAACGCCGAGCGACTGTTGAAGGAACCCGTGGCGACCGAGCCGCCGGCGGACTGGATCGTCGGCGCACGGCCCGGTGGTGGGCCACTCACCGATGAGCTGGTGGCGGTGCTCGGCAAGCTGGAACAGCACTGCTTCCGCATCGCTGACCGCCTCGAGCAGCTTGGATTCGCGTACCTGATCAGCGGCGATCGACGCTACGCTGACGCGGCGATTGCCCAACTGATGGAGATCTCCAAGTGGGACCCCGAGGGTGTGACCTCCTACCGAAACACCGATCGGAGCTTCCGGGCTCTCACCTTCGAGCCTGCGCTGGCCTACGACTGGTGCTGGGAGGCCATGACCCCGGAGCAGCGCCAGACCATCCGCCAGGCCATCGCCAGACGAGGCGCCCTGTTCATCAGCCACTTCCGCGACGGCGCGCGCCCGCTGTACAAGTACCCCTATGACTCTCATGCAGTGACCGCGCTGAACTACCTCGTGCTCGTCTCGCTGGCCCTGCTGCATGATGAGCCGGTCGCCACCGACTGGTTCGACTTCCTGATGTCCGTGTACCCGGCGATGTACCCGCCCTGGGGTGATGAGGACGGTGGCTGGGCGCAGGGCGTCTCGTACTGGAAGTGGTCCATGCCCGACGGCTGCTGGGTCTACGATGCCCTCAAGAGCCTGATAGGTCTGGACTTCTACCAGAAGGCACACACCCGGAACAACCCGTGGTTCAAGTTCTACTTCCAGCCGCCCTGGTGCACCAGCAGCCACTTTGGCGACGGCAATCCAGGCGCAGGGGCCGACAGCACCGACCGCGCGAATCTGGCCCACTATGCCGCGGTCTACAAGGACCCGTACCTGCAGTGGTATGCGCTCACTCCCAAGCCCTACAACCCCAACACCTACGGGCCGTACAGCTACTGGTGGTATGACGAGCAACTGGCGCCGCGACCGCCGGCTGATCTGCCCCAGGGCAGATGGTTGCGCGACATCGGCTGGGTGGCGATGCACTCGGACCTGTCCGACCCCGACGACCTTATGCTGATGTTCAAGAGCAGCTCCTACGGCTCCTGGAACCACTCGCAAGCCGACCAGAACAGCTTCGTGGTGTATGGCTACGGCGAGCCGCTGCTCATCGACTCGGGCTACTACGACTGGTATGGGAGCCCCCACGATGTGGGCTACACGCGGCAGACGAAGGCCCACAACGACCTCCTCGTGAACGGCGCCGGGCAGCCGGTCTGGGACAAGGGTGCCACGGGGAGCATCGCCCGGTACTTCTCCAGCCGGCCCTTCGACTACACCTGCGGCGATGCCACGCCCGCCTACAAGGGCGCCTTGCAGGGCTTCCAGCGGCACATCCTGTACCTGCGGCCCGATGTCTTCATCCTTCTTGACGAGGTGAAGACCGAGACTCCGAGCGAGTTCACCTGGGCCCTGCACGCGCTTGAGAAGATGCAACTGGAGGATAGCAGGCAGCAAGTGACCGTTCTGCGGGGTGACAGCAGGTGTCAGGTTCGCTTCCTTTCTCCGGAGCAACTGAAGTTCGAGCTGACCGACCAGTTCACCCCGCCGCCGACCACTCCGCATGCCAATCAGTGGCACCTGTATGCCACCACCGCGACGAAGGCGACGAGCGCGGTCTTCGTCACAGTGGTCCACCCGTGGCATCCGGGCGAGACAGGCCCACTGGACCTGCAGACACGTCGTGAGGGCGACCGGGTGCTGATCTCGTGGCCCGGTGGAAGTGCGAAGCTCTGGACCGGTCCCGCAGACAGGCTCCCCGCAGGCGAGAGCCGATTCTCCCTTAGCGGTGACTGGCAGCCCGGTCGGCTCGCGACGGCGATGGTGGATGGCACGAAACTGGTCCTGGAGACTGCTGACGGACCACGCACGCTCCTGAGCAGCAGTGTGCAGGCAACGGCCTCGGCAGAGCTGTCCGGCAAGGACCCGGCGGCAGCCAGGGTCACCCGGGTCACGGTGCAGCTTCAGGAGACCGGAGAGGTGCGCCTTCCCTTCGCCGCCTCGGGCCTTCCTGATCTCCTGCTTGATGGCAAGCCCCTTGCAGCAGATCAGGCCCTGCCGGGCCAGGGAGAGAACCTCGCCCTGAGGCTTCCTGCGGGCACGCATGTGGTGGAGGTGAAGTCGGAGGAGATCCCCGCAGCCGCCTCGATAGAGGTGCTGCGGGATGGTCAGCCGGTGCCCACTTCGCTGGAGGCCCTGCGCAGGTGGGATGGCTCGGTGCTGCAGTGGGGCACGCTCTCCACGGACGCCACCCCGGTTCGAGTGGAGAGCCTGCAGGTACCGGAGGGCGCCCAGGTGTCCCTGGGCCAGGGGAAGCTGAAGGTCGGCCAGATGCTTTGGCCCACCGGCAAGGACCAGCTCGCCGCACGAGGACCGCAGACTCCGGCGAAGATCTCCCTGAGCCTGCGGAGCGTCATCCTAGACCCGAAACCGATCGAGGCAAGCGTGGAGGTGTCGGCGCTCGAAAGCAAGCCCGGTTTGGTGAAGCTGGAGGCCGAGGACTTCGTGGACTCCGGCCTCGGCACGCCCGACCGGTACCGCACTCGAGCCTTCCTGTCCGGCGGCATCGGCGTCTCGGCGTGGACGAACCCCGGCATGTGGATGAGCTGGAAGTGGCAAGTCCCGAAGACCGGCAGGTACCTGTTGGCGCTGCGCTGCGCAACCCACGAGACCTGCGCCGACCGCTGGATTAACCTGGATGGCAAGGGCCTGCTGGACGACTACCGCATCTTCCGCTTCCCCAACACCGGCGGGTATGGTGCGACGCCGGAGCAGTGGAAGACCATCGCTGTGACCGGAGAAGACGGCAGACCGCTAACGCTGAGCCTGACCGCCGGCGAGCACACGCTGACCATGACCTGCCTGCAGTACCTGCTGAACCTCGACTACCTGCTCCTGATCCCGGTCGAGTAGCTCGCCGACCTCCCGATACAGAAAGGCGCCCGGTCTCTGAGAGGCCGGGCGCCTTCACGTTACATCGGTTGCTTACCTCGTCAGCACGGCCCGTCCCCAGTCGGTGCGATCGCCGGAATTGCGCGCCCCACCGTTCCACATGAGTTGACGGACGCGCTTGTCGCCATCGGTACTGTCGTCGATCGCCAGATCGAAGCGCAACTCCTTGCCGTCCTCGGGGCTGAAGCCGAGGGCAGCGAAGGGGAGCGCCGCCTCCAGCACGTACCCGCTCTTGTCTACCCGCGGGATGACGGCCAACTTGCAGTCGTACTGCTGCGGCGAGTGAGCGTAGTACCAGCTCGGAGTGCCGCCGGGTAGCCCGGCACTCAGTAGTATCTGTCGGTCAGTGAACAGCAGCGCACCGGGCTGGGCGGCCTGCTCGGAGCCGAGGAAGAGTTCGATCCCATCGCCGCTCCAGAGCGCGTCGCCCTTGTGGCTGTTCTGCATCGGTGTCGGATCGGTCACGTCCACCATCAGATACAGGTTCGCATCGTCCCAGCAGAGCCGGAACACTCCCTCCACTCCGCCCGCGTCAGCCCCCAGGACCATCTGCTTGCCGGAGATGCGCTCGGGTGGTACGCCGGGCCAGCCATCGCGCCGCCCATCAAGCTGGATCGGCCCTTCGGCGCGCGGGACCTTCACCGTCTTCGTCCCGCGTCCGGCCATCGTGAATCGCGGGTCCTCATAGACGAAGGGCGCGCGCTGCCCGAACAGGACCGAGTAGAGGTCGTAGTTGGTCTTCATCATCTCGGCCAGGCAGTCGCGGTGCGGGCGGTCGGTGACGCTCAGCAGCCCGGTGTTGATCTTCTCGCCGGTGTACATCTGGAACCAACGCCCCGTCCGGGCCTGGTCGATGAGGGTGAACCACTCGATGCCGACGATGTAGGGCAGTGACGCCGCCTGCTCGACATAGTTGCGGTAGGCCAGACCCCGCTCCTGTTGACTGCGGACCTCACTGCCGCCGGGCAAGCCGCTGTCACTGGGCGAGGCCCAGTGGAACTCGCTGAGCATCATGGGCTTGTCGCCTGCCCAGGAGTCGAGGCGATCGAGGAAGGACCTGTCGAGGCCGTAGGTGTAGTAGTTGACGCTGATCACGTCCATGTACTCCCCGGCGATTCGGCACAGCGCCTCGCTGTTTGCGGTTCCCGGTTGCCAGCGACTGCCGAGCAGCAGGTGGTTGCGGTCATAGCGGTGGAAGGCGTCCGCGATCTGCCGGTAGTGCTCGCGGATGAACAGCTCGGTGTAGGCCTGCATGTCCGTCGCAGCCTCCTGGGTCGCGACGGCGAGACCAGTATCCTTGAGGGCGTCGAAGCTGGCGGCCGAGGCGCCCCAGGCCTGGTTGAACTTGTCGATGGTGCCGTACTTGTCCTGCAGCATCTGCACCAGCCGCAGCTTGGCCGGCTGAGTGCCCTTCAGCGAGGGGATGACTTTGGGGATGTCCTCAAAGGCCTGCTCGTTGGCCACGAAGTAGCCGATGATGAGCGGGTTGTCCGCCTGCGGCTTGACGCTCTGGGCGAAGAGGCTGTCCATCTTGGCAAGCGTCTTCGCATCGAAGGGGTCGAAGAAGCCTCGCAGGCCGGGGATGACCCCGCCCAACTGCCACTCACTGAGCGGCAGCGAGGATACGTAGGGGAAGTTCGCCTTGCGGTGAGCCTCCGTCGCCGACGAGAAGGCGCCACCGGCATTGAAGCCCCACTTGCGCACGCGGTCGATCGTCCGTGCCATCCACTCCTCGCGCTCGTAGGGCTTGCCGTACTTGCGGATCAGGTTCACGAGGTAGAAGGAGACCGTATTGCGGCTCCAGTAGGCCTCCGGGTGGAAGGCTGTGTGGTACGGGCCGTCGTAGTCGGGCAGCCACTCGTAGATCTGCTCGCGGCCTTTGGTGTAGGTGTAGTCGTCGCCGGGGCCAACGGCACAGACTCCCAGGTGGAAGACCGCGTTGCCCTCGGGATCGACCAGGAGCCAGCGTTTGTCCTGCTTCTCGACATGGAAGAAGCCGGTGGCCTTGAGGCCGTAGCGCTGACCGCTGCCCGGAAGGCCGCCATAGCTGTCGAGAACCGGCGGATGCAGAGAGCCGTAGTACTCGGCGTCGCGGGCGACATCCTGCTTGAGTTCCTCCTCGCTGGTCACCTTTCCCGGGAAGTTCATCTGGGCGTCCTGGCCGAAACGGTCGGCAACGATCACCCGCTTCGCTCCGCCCTCCGGAAGGGTCTCACGGATCTTCAGGGTGCAGCGTGTCGTGGTTGCGTTGCACGGGGCCATGAACATCCACGCGTAGATCTTCCAGCCCCACTCGCGATTGTCCTGAAGCTGCTGGAAGGAGTACGCCGGCAGCTCAAAGGTCAGGCTCTTGCCCTCAAAGCTCGTGAGGCGGAAAGTGTTGTCATTGCCCTGGTAGAGGAAGGGGCGCTCGGGTTTCTCTTTGGGGAAGGGCCTGGCGTCGCTGCCGCCGATCTGGTAGGTCCCGCCCTCGCTGAAGCCAAAGTCGATGAGCGTGTCCATGCGCAGATGTGTGACGGTGGCCGGGAGCTTGCGCAGGTCAAGGGTCACCGTCTCCGCATCGGACAGCGTCGCGGTGATCTCGGTCCCGGCCTCGTACCTGAGCAAGGCCTGTTTCCCCTGCGCACGGGCCTCCACCGGGGCCAAGGGCTGTGCACCTCCGCTGCGCAGAATCCGTGGGTAGTTGAGGGTGAACTTACCCATGCTGCCGGCGTCAAGGACCAGTCCACCGTCCGTCAAGGACAGAGTGGCCGCCATCGACTGCAGGGGCAGGAGCAGCAAGGCCGGAAGCAAGAGGAGGAAGGGGGTTCGCAGCATTCGTTGACCTCCAGGTTCGGAACCGTACTGGTGGGGTGACGAGGAAGGCCGACGGCGCACTTCACATTCATACTTCCGCGCTTCGTCGGTGGCACCTCTCAGGGGCGGATTGGCAGGAAGGCGACGACAGGACTGCTGACGAAGGTCATCCGGAGAAGGATCGGTTTCCGTCGATTGGCCTGACCTCACACCACTCGTATCGACCTGACGATACCTGCCCACAGCATCCTTGGCGTGCCGCTGACGGGTTAGGGCAGTCGAGGCAGATCCGAGGCGTTGCGTCTTGGCAGCGGGCTGCGCTTCGGGTAGTATTCCCTGAACGCTGCACCCTACAGATAGGGCCCTGCTGAGGGCCCTGGCAGTCGAAGCTCGCACGAACACGGACTGAAGGAGAGCCCCAAGGATGACCATGCTTCCGACCGTCGACTTCTGCGGCTTGAACCCGACGCGTCTGATTCTCGGCGCAAATCCCTTCGGCGGCTACAGCCACCAGAACAAGGAACGCGACGCCGAGATGGTGGCGTACTACACGGTCCCCCGGATTCTGGAGACCTGGCAACGGGCCGAGGCCGCGGGCATCAACACGATCATCACGAACAACGAGACCCCGCACGTGCTCGAAGCCGTGACTGAGTACCTGTCTCATGACGGCAAGCTGCAGTGGATCGCGCAGATCAACAACAACCGTCAGCCCAACATGGAGGCGGCCATCGATCAGGCCGTCGAGATCGGCTGCAAGGCGGGCTACATCCACGGCGGCGTCATCGACAAGCTCTTCGCGGAGAGGGACGAGGCGACGCTGCGCGCCTGGATCACGCACGGCCAGTCGCTCGGGATCCCGATGGGCGTAGCCGGGCACTCACCGGCAACCCACGACTGGGTGAACAGCCTCGACCTGGTCGACTTCCACGTGGTCTGTTTCTTCAACTGCGGCAGCCTGCACGCCGGCAAGGGGCACAAGTTCCGGCTCGCGGATGTTGCTCCGGCGGCCGAGTGCGTGCGTCGTCTGACCAAGCCTTGCGTTGCCTACAAGATCCTGGGCGCGGGGCGAATCGACGCCACGATGGCCTTCGAGTACGCCTTCGAGAACATCAAGCCGACCGACGTGGTGAACGTCGGCATGTTCCGCGGCGACAAGGATGACATGGTGGAGGAGAACGTCGCGATCGTGCGAGGGATACTGGAAGGCTAGTCGCGAACAGCGCCAGGGCGCCGCAAGCTTCGGTGGTACAATACGAGGGCGCGAACTCGAAGGCCTCTGCCGTCGAGTCTGCGCCCTCCTTTGGTTCTCGCTTTCCGCTAGAAGGCCCAGACGCTCTTGAGGGCAACCCGATCCTGCGTCTTCTCGGCGTTGGGATCGCCGAGGATGACGTAGAGGTCCATGCCCCGGCGCAGCCTCTGACTGTAGGCCAGGTAGGCGTTCGTCCCATCGCTGCCGTCGACCAGTCGCATACTCACCGTATGCTCGGGGTCAAGGTCGTAGTTGCCCGTCGCCATGAACTGGCGGTCGCTGGTGTGACCCTCTTCGGTATCCAGGCTCAGCCATGAAGCATAGGCCGTAAGCGCCAGCTTCGAGGTGAGCTTGAAGCCCTGCGAAAGGCTGAAGTACCGGTAGTCGCCGCCCTGGCGGGTGCCAAAGCTGGTGTAGACACCGCCTCCGCGGTACTTCTCGTTCTCGTTCCATGAGGTGGACAGGCTCCACACCCGGTCATGGTAAGGAGGGCGCTGCGTGGCGCTGTAGGCCACAGACCCCGACCACCAGTTCCGGGTGCTCAGGTACCCGCTAGCGTACCAACTGTGTTCGTGAATCCCGCCGTCAAGGTTGTTGCGCTGCAGGACGTTCGCGTACAGGTTGTACTCGCGCAAGGGCCCGCTCCGGAAGCTCTTGTAGTGTCCGGCGCTGGCCTGCCAACCCTCGTAGCCATTCTCGGGGAAGTAGGCAACGGCGGGCGCAAAGCCCTCGTCGACCCTCTCGTAGTACACGTTCATGGAGTCGTTGCCGTCGCCGGTCTGGTAGCCGGCCCCGGCGTTCCAGCGCTGTCGCGTCCCTGAGCCGCCGGGAACGGTGGTGCTGTAGCCGTTGATGCTTGCACTCCTGCTGCCCTGCAACCCGACCTTCTCGCCCCGCGATATGCCGGCCCCGTACTGTGCGTTGAACTGGCCTTCCTTCTCGTTGAGAACCGCCAGCACCGAGGCCGAGGAGTAGGGACGGTAGTCCCAGCACCAGTTTGCCACCGTGGTGTGCTCATGGCCGAAGTCCCAGGCATCGAGAAAGGCGAGACGATAGTCGCGGACACGACCGAAGTACTTGGCGCCGAAGTCGATGTCCTCCAGTCGCCGCGAGTAGAACGTCGTGGTCGGAGGGTAGAACCCGCGCCCCTCGACGAAGAAGGGGCGGGCGTCGCTCAGTTGGCGCTCGTTGTAGGAGAAGTCGATGCTCTCCACCTGCTGAGCAACGTCCTCAAAGTCGGGGTTCGCGGTCACCAGCGCCTCCATCCCGGAGGGGAAGACGCACTTGGCGTCGGCGCCGACCTCGTTCTGAAGGCTTCCCTCGTCCCACTGCGGGGAGGCGTACACCATCGTCTTGATCTTGGGGCGAGGCTTGGGCAGCTTCAGCGGTCCCCAGTCTGCCGATTTCTGGTAGTCCCACTCCCCGACCGCGGGCCAGACATACCACTCGCTCTGTCGCACCAGATGCCGGGCCAGGACTATCCCGAAGGTCTTGGCGCCCTCGGGGTAGCGCAGGATGCTGAAGGGGATGCGGGCCTCGCCGACCCAGCCGTCGGCAACCCTCTTGGCCGAGGCCTCCCAGTCGCCCTGCCACTCGGTCTTGCTGGCGGATCCCTGCGGGACGTACTCGTACAGCGTGCCCAGGGAGTTGAAGCAGAAGTAGTAGGACTCGCGGTGGCTGTGGTAGGTGTCGAGATCGATCTCCACCGCGTCATCGCTCATCACAGCCCCGTCGCGCTTCCTCTCCTCTGCGCGGATGGTCTGTGGCTGCGAGTCCTTGGCGTAGACGCCAAGGTAGATGTACTTGTCGTCGTAGCCCAGGTAGTAGATGGTCGGCTCGGCCGGTTTCCCACCCGTGTGGCACTCCGTCAGATCCTCGATCCGGGATGCCCTCTGCCAACAAGCATCACTGAGGTCACCGTCGAGGACCGGCGGCTCGGCGAGATAGACAGCCTCCAGCTTCGTGGCAACCGACGTCCCGTCGGCATGGGACAGATGCAGCACGGCCAGCAGCAAGACGAGCAAGACGAGACACGTCTTCAAGTCGGCCTCCCCCTTCTCGTATACCGGCGACGCCGCGAACTCGCTTGCGACTATAGGTCCTTACCGGCCCAGCGCACACACCTCCCGATGAAGGTGCCGTAGTTGGGCCACTGACGGAAGGCGGCGCCCGAGCTGCAGTTCCAGATGGCACCCAGAGACAGCACACGACCGCGACCGGCCTCGCCCAAAGTCAAGAAGGGCGTGCCGTCCGTGAAGCGCGCAAGCACCTTAGCCTCGGGCTTCGCCGTCAGCTTCTGATGGGCCCCGAACTCCGGGAAGTTGGGCTCGTAGTGCTCGAAGAACACGACGGTCTTGTCCAGGACCTCAACGCCAAGGCTGCCCATCACGTAGGACCCATCCTCCAGCCGAACCGGCAGGATCTCGGCCAGCGGAGTGCGGTCATAGCCTCCGGCGGTGTAGCACTTCGCACCACCGATCGTCATCAGCCCGCCACCGGCGCGGACGAAGTCGGCAAGAGCCTGCAGTTGCTGCGGCGTGAAGGCCTCGGCTCCGGTGCCCGTATCGCCAAGGGTGATGACGTCCCAGCGGCGGGCGATCTCGGCAGCGGAACTCGGGAAGGCCGACTTGAGGTCAGTGGCGGCCATGAAGTCGGGAGCGATCCCCGGGTAGGGACGAAGCGCGTTGAAGGGATAGCGCCACTCCTCACCGGGACCGGATTCCACGAGGAGAACGCGCACGCGACCGATCGAGACTGGGATCGCAGCCCTGGCGACTCGGGAGCCTGAGCGTACCAGCACCTTGAGCTCACCGGCAGCCGGAGCCGCCTTGGCGTCTGCCCGCACCTGGAGGCGGACAGTGGCTTGCCCGCGTCCGAGGATGGTAGGAGCGGAGACTTCGGCGGAAACGCCGGCCACTTCACTGGTGACCGTGACTTCCGGGTGTGGCGAGTCCTCGACGCCGTCGGTGACGGTCAGCTCGTACTCCGCTTCAGTGCCACGCTTGAGGGCCACCGAGACGGGTGTGGTGATCTCCAAGGATGGGGCGATCTCCAGACGCATCCAGCCCCAGACTGCGGTAGGTCGCCCCGCGTGCTTACCGCGCACGAGAAGGTGCAGGTAGGCGAGGTCGTTCTGCAGCTCGTACTGCTGCAGCGGAGGCGGCACCTCACACTTGACCAGGAGCTCTCCCTGCTCACCGGCCTCGACCCTTGGCGGGCAGGAGACGATCTCGGCCTTCCAGTCGCCACGGACCATGCCTTCGGCCTGCAAGTCGGAGATGGCCTCGGGAGAGTTGTTCCGCAGCATCACGCTGATCGTCCGCTGTCCGGCGCGCGGCAGCTTCGCTGTCTGGCCGCCGAGGGCAAGTCGGCCGTCGGTCTCAAGGCCGGTCTGCTCCCAGTCGTAGAGCATCCGGGGCACCTGCTGCACAACACCCTGGGCCCACTGCGCACGCATCACAGACTCGACCATCCCACTCTTGGCTCCCTGCGCGCTGTGCTGCAGAAGGGCGTCATGGCCGATCGCTGCATACATCGGGTCGCCGGTGAGCGCCGTGCAGTAGCCGGCCATCTCACTGAGGGTGAAGGGCACAAGTGTTCCCGGCTCGTGGAGCGGGCACTGCTCATACAGGTAGCGATGGTCCGGGCGCCACAGCTCGCAGAGGAGCCAGCGCCCGGCTTTCACGTAGTCCTCGCGTGCCTGAGCCTCGCCGGGCACTTCGCCGAGAAGCTGGAGACCGCGCAGGACAGTGAAGGCGAAGACGCAGCCGCCACGGTACGGGACCTCATGGCCGACCTGAGCGTCCCAGGCGCCGCGCTCGGGGTCCTGACTGCGGCGAGCATAGTCGGCGATTCGCCGCGCGGTCTGCAGGTACTCAGGCTTCCAGGTCTCGCGGTACAGGAGCCCGAGGGTCGTGAGGGGCCAGCCCGCCGGACGCTGAATCATGAGGTTGTAGGGAGGCCCTCCGGCCGGAAGGCTATCGACCTGTGGCGCACGTCGGACGATCCAGTCGGCGATTCCCGTCGACGCCTCCAGCCCTCGCCGATCGCCGGTGAGATGGTACAAGATGAGCATGCCCTCGGCCCAACCGGCATGGGCGAAGTTGGGTGCTTCGAGCTGATGGCCGACCAGGGAGGTGTGCGCGTGCATCCAGGCCCCGCCGACGTCCGCCGGATTGCGCGAGTAATGGATGCAGTCGACGTCGGCGTAGTGTCGGGAGGCGGCCTCGGAGAAGTCCAGGAAGCGCCGGTCGCCCGTGCGGACGAAGCCGATCACCCAGCTATTGACCAGGTCCCACTCGTGGTTCGACCAAGTCTTGGCGTCGGGCACGTACCCCGGCTGCCAGACGTCGCCCCAGTTCTCCATCCCGTAGCCGGCCCGCTCGGCCAGGCATCGGTCGAAGCCGGTGTCGACGATGGTCTCGTAGGCCTCGTACTTGCCCGGCCGCCGCGGCACCAGGTTCTCGAAGGCTCCCGAACTGCAGTACCAGGCGGAATCGGCGGCCGCAAAGAGCGGTGACAGCCAGCGCTCCGGCGAGGCGGAATCCTGCAGGCTCAGGCCCAGCACATGACTCTTGCCCGCCCCTGCATGCGCAAGGAAGGGCTCCACGCCGGGCGCAGAAGGCCACAGGTCGACCAGGACTGCGCCAGGCTCGCAGGCCAGCGCCTTGGGGTACTGCTGATGGAAGTCCGGGATCGCGACGGTGACCGGGTTCGGCCCCTCGATACGTAGCCATCCTGGAGCCGCTTCGCCCGTAGCAAGCGACCGCCCTTGCGAGTCGGTGAGGCTGTAGGGGAAGTGGCCGGCGCCATGGATCTCATCGCCCGTCTGCAGAAGACGCGGACGTGCTGCCACCGAGGAGGCAGGACTGACGCCTTCGGCCAGCCCGAAGCGAACCGCCTGATCCGCCCACGGTCCTGCGAGCCGCACGCTGACCTGCTTGAGCGCCACCGTGCTCTCGTCGGCAGTCGCGAAGAACCCGTACTCGATCTGGGCCTCGGAGCGACCGGCGAAGAGATGAACCCTGTGGTCGAAGGCGATCGGTCCCGGTCCTTTGTCATCACAGAAGCGCCCGCGCAGACGGAGCACTATCCGCAGAGGCGTTTGCTCCTCGACCTCAACCGCGGCGGCGCGATCCAGCGACTGACGCCAGGAGCGGCCGTCACTCGCCTGCACGAGTCCCTCAGCCAACTGCAGCGCCGGCTGGGTGCTGCCCGGGAGGTAGGCCGCGAAGCCGCCACCCTCGAAGTCGAAGCGCGCAGCCCCGGTGTCCACGCTGACCTTGGTGCCGTCGCGGCGGAGGGTAAGGCCTGTCGGGACCGGCGTGGCCTGCACAGAGCTGCCGTACTCGAGGGTGAATTGCGCGGACTCCCGGGCCGGCACGCTGGCGGCGAAGTCGAGCAGCAGCCACTTGACGCTGCCGTCCATCCAGCGCCCGGTTGCCCGGGCATAGCAGGGAACCACGCCTCCGGCGGCGTCAAGGAGACGGACGTGGTCAGCATCGGCCAGTTCGCCCTGTGGGATCGGCACACCTGATCGCACGGGCTCCTGGGTCCGGACCGCGTCAGTGTTGTTGGCGATGGTCAGCGGCACCTGCCGACGCTCGACGCTTCCGCGGGCGAAGGTGCCAGGCCGCGGAGTCGGCGCCATGGTGTACGCGGCATCCTCAATGGGCATGAAGTGGAGGTAGTCGGCGTAGGTCGGCCCGGGGTTGCCGGGCTCCGCATAGCGGTCATCCAGCCAAAACTCGAAGTAGGGCTGATCGAGCTTGAGCACGCCCAACTGCGCCGGTACCGAGCCCGGCAGGCGAGTCCAGGTCTTGCCATCCAGGGACAGACCAAGGGCCCGACCCGAGGCATTGAGTGCCACCTGATAGCGGCCCGGCACCAGCGGACCTACGCGAATATGAAGAGGAGCGCAACCGTCTTCCGGACGCTCACGGTCAGCGGCCACGGTGTCGGACTTGAGGACGGTGCCACGGGAGAACCGTGGCGTGTTGTCCTCGCGGGTGAGGCGGCACACCGACCACTTGCCGTCGCCATCCTGGTCGGTGTCAGTCGTCAGGGCCTCCGTGTTGACCACGTACCGTTCGATCTCAAACAGGCGTCCCTCGCGGTTGTTGTCGAGGGGTGCGATGAAGCGCCCGGTGACAAAGGGGGACAACGCCGGATCAGGCCGGAACACCTCCACCGAGCTCAGGTAGGTGTCGCCGCCGGCGGCTCCGTTGATCTGCAGCAGGAAGGGCCCATAGACCCCCGGCGGCACAAGCCAGGTCTCCTCGGCCACCTGGAAGTTGCGGTAGAGCTGCGGCGAGAAGCTGCCCACTCCGGCCAGGCCGACGGACATCCACTCGCAAAGGGTTCCCTTGCGCACACGCACGCGGATCGTCACCTGGTCACCGGGCTTGAGGGCAATCGGAAGGCGACTGGTCAGAGACCAGCCCTGCCCGGCACCGTTGTGCACGTGCAAGGACCCGTCGTCCTCTCGGGCCGCCATCTCGACGAAAGCATCAGCCCCGGGTGGCGGACGCAGCAGCCAGTTCTTCTCCAGGTCCTGCACGCTACCGGCGGAGAAGGTCTCGTGGATTGACGGCACCGGCTCTCCACCTACGAGGTCCTTCGGACTGGAGCCGAAGGGGACGACCTTCGGATCGGAGAGCAGCGCCACGGCATCGACGTAGGCGGCGTTGGTGTTGTCGGCAGCGGGACGCAGCTCGAGTTGGTGCTGGCCTGCTTCGAGATGAACCGTGCCCAGACGATGCCAGACAAGGGCGATGGAGGTGGAGCTACCGCCCGAGGTCCCGACCGGCTGACCGTCGATAGCTACCGTCACGCGACGCCCGGCGAGGTTGAAGGCCCGCACCCAGACGACGCGTTCCCCGGCCTGCTTGACGGTGAAGGGCGGCAGCGGGAGAGTGAGGCCCGGGTAGAAGCGCACGAAGGCCTTCCCGGAGGCGACGCCTTCGGCCATGCTCCCGTAGTCGCTCGTGTCGCGGTCGATGCGAATCTGCGAGTCCGTGGCCAGCGGGGAGTTCTCGGCCTCCAACCAGATCACGTCGTCTGCCGGCTGGCAGGCGGCATGGGTGGCGAGGAGCAGAGCAAGGAAGGCACAGCAAAGCAAAGGGTACGGGCGAGCCATACGGACAGTCGTCCCTTCTGGGAGGTCATTCCGAAGTCAGCCTGAAACCGGTGGTCATGCCGGAGCCATCGGGGAGGTGCGGGCTGTCCTCTGAGTACCGACAAGGGCGACAAGTTCGACCTGCAAGCCCGGTATCCTTCATCGGCGCCCTCACAGGCAAGGGGGCAGGCACCTCAATCGCGCTGAGGTCCCGGTGGAGGAGCTGCCGCGTCTGCGGCTCTGTCCGTTGCGAGAGACTCGTGAGGGCGGTGAATCCGTCTACCGCTCGACCTTCGGCTGTGCCGAGGAACGTCTGCCCTACAGCGCCAGTCGTCGGTCGAGATCCCCACCTTCGCTTTGTAGAACCAGCTCGTCCTTCAGCAAGGAGAGCTTGTCCTTCCAGCCCGGCCCGGAGACTTCGACGCCTTCCTCCGGCAGGGCCCGCCAGGAGACCTCGGCCTGGTCGCGCAGGTTCGGGAGGAGGACGAACATCGCCGTGGTTGAGGCTGCATGCCAGCGAGCAGTGGCAATCTGGTTGTGGAACTCGTCACGGCTGGAGATGGGCCGCCATCGTCCGGCATCCAGGCTCAGGGCAGCGAAGCCCGGGGCCACCGTGGTGAGCTGCGTGCGTCCCAACTTGAGGTCGCGCCACTGAAGGGCGTCGAGTCCCGACCAGGTGACTTCGCGCCCGGCAAGGGAGGTGTCTTCGCTTCCCGGCGGGCAGTTCGAACGCACCTGCCAGGCATAGTCGTGCTCGGACTGCGCGTCGACGCGATCTACCACCACCACGTAGCGACCTCGGACCAGGGCCAGCGTCCGCCGAAGTGTGCAGTTCTGGTAGGACGTCGTGACCGTCGCATGGCGAACCAGCCCCTCGGTCTCGACCGCCGACATCTCGCCGACCGTAGCTTGCTCAGGACCCTTGCCGTCGATCAGCAGGACGTTGTGGAACTCTGCGGCGTAGTAGTCGCGGCTCTTCCAGTGGTCGTAGCCGGAGTCGCCCGCCAGGATCTCGTCCCAGGCGCTCAGGACGAAGGCCCCGGCGTCAGCATGGCTGTAGGTACCATAGCGATAGGATAGAGGCCAGGAGCCGTCCTTGCCTGCGAACCACGCCGTGACGGTGTCGTGCCCCCAGTTCTCGCGCAGGACCACGGTCTGCGACTGAGGGAAGAAGCGCGAGGCCGGCGGCATCTTGCCGGGAACCTCCTGCTCCCAAAGCGCCAGGGCGGCCGGGATCTGGAAGCCCTGGGGAGTGACGGCGTGCCAGTCGAAGGCCCAGTTGCACAGCGGGGCCAGGTCGCGCCCGTAGCGTTGGTTGGAGAGCAAGGCAAAGAAGCGGACCCCACGGCTGGACTCACAGGTCCCCCAGGGGATGAACTCGCCCTGCGCAGTCGTCTGGTAGGCGGCGAAGACCAGCCACTCCCGTAGCCGCTGATCCTCGAAGAGGTAGTGCCCGGTTGCCCGCTCGTAGGCGATGACGAAGGGGATGAACAGGCACCCCATGTACTGGCTGTAGCCGAGGCCCTCGACGAAGAGACCATCGGGGCGGAAGAACCACCAGTTCTCCTCGCGCCGCGTTTGGTACAGCGCTCGCGTCAGCCACTGCGAGGGCAAGAG